>NZ_JBXWRZ010000012.1:0-90191 GCF_059613165.1 Ruegeria sp. BHSB172 | reverse complement strand
GAAGACGAAAATGCCTGCAACTGGGCATCATAGGTGCGTTGCAAAAAGCGCCAGCCGACCAGCCCGCCAGTTGGTATGACCGGCTGAAAGGTCATTGGCGGTAGGCCAACAAGCGTTCTTCACGCGGCAAAAGCGACCGCAACGCCTTCAGGCATTTGTAATATTGCTCAGCCACCAGGGCTTCGGTTGCCTGCCCCAGTACGCGGCGGCTGTCAGGGTCGGTGAAGACCTGGCTCAGTTCCTCGATGCGTCGCAGGAGCTGTTGGCGTGCCTGAGCGGCATCCAGATCTCCCGATAGGACCAGTTGCGCCGCATAGCACACCCGGCGGACGGGCGTCGTGGCCTCATTGGGATGGATGGCGTCCCTCAGTCGCAGAACGTTTGCATCCGGCGTCAGGATGGAAAACCGACTGCGCCGGTCTCCGTTTTCGATCACCACGCCGTTCACCAGAACGCGCTCTTTTGGCGCCAGCTTCAGAACAAGGCCCGCCATTACGAAGCACCCATCTGACGCAGGCCGCGCAGCACCGCAAGATTGATCTCCAGCAGCGGCTCAATCCCGGCCTTCCTCGCAAGAACCTGACCGGTGTGCTGTTCGGTGAATTCGGCCAGATAGAATATACGCGCCCGCAGGTCATTCGGCAGGGCATTGTCTGAGTCCGCGACACCGTTTGCCAGAACCGACCAAAGCCTGCGATTGTCGTGCAGGGCCTGAACAAAACCCGAAAAATCCGATGCCTTTCGCGCCGCGGCCGCTTTCAGGCGATGGGTGATTTTCGAAATTGCCTCGTACTCGGTATCACGCGGGGTGCGGGTCGGAGCGGCAGACTGCGCGTAGGCGCGTTGAGCAAGCGTTTGCAGTGTCACTTGAAATCCTTCCAATTGGCCGACTGGGTCTGGCGGTCAGAACCGGGGCGCGTGGATCGCGCCCCGGGATTGCTTTGGGATCAGCGGAACAATGACAGGATCGACTGCGGCGCCTGGTTCGCAATCGACAGCGACTGCGTCGCCAGCTGCTGCTGCACCTGCAGGGCCTGCAGACGGGCCGAAGTTTCTTCCATGTCGGCGTCCACCAGCGAGCCGATGCCCGATTTGAACGAGTCCGTCAGGTTCGAGATGAACTCCTTCTGGGTTTCGATCCGACCCTGCGCCGAGCCGAATGCCGCCGACGCGTCGATCGCGGTGTCGATCAGGGTCTCGATGGTGCCCAGGGCCGCAGCGGCGCCCGCGCTCGTCGAGACATCGATCGAGGACAGCGCGCCAAGCCCGCCGGACCCGGCATTGGTGAACTGGGCCGAAACGGTGACGTCGCGATCTGCGTCAGCCCCTGCCGCGGCGGTGCCGGTCACGAAGGTCAGGGTGCCGGGCGCGCTGGAGTCATAGTCGATGGCCACGCCGGTGATGCCCAGCGCGTCAATCTGGTTCTTCAAGCCGACTGCGACAATCGCGTCAGTATAGGCCGAGTCGTAAGTACCCGACGGATCGAGATCGCCGGCCTGGACGGTGTAGGACGCGACCTTGTCACCGATGGTGATCGTCACCTTGTCGCCGGCGGCGAAGTTGTCGGTCGAACTGTCGATCACGATATCACCGGTGCCGCCAGCCTTGTCCATGGTAAAGCCCGCAGCATCGTTGTCGGTCGTGGCGTTGTCCGACCCGGCCAGAACGCCTTTGCTCGAATAGCCTCCGGTCGACAGGTTCTGACCGTTCACGGTAATCGACGACGCAGTCACCGCCCCGGTGCTGTCGCGGTCCAGCGACGCTAGAATCGATGCCGTGCCGGCCGATCCATCCACCAGGTTCAGCCCGTTGAACTGGGCCGCGCCGACAACCGATGCGATCTGATCGCGCAGGGCGCTTACGTCATCGTTGATCTTGCTGCGATCGACGTTGTCCTCCTGAGCCGCCACGATCTTGTTTTTCATCTGGGTCAGCAGATCGGTTACGGTTTCCGACGCGTTCCGAGCCACGGCCACGGTCGATTCGCCCAGCGCCAGACTGTCCTTGATGGCGTTGAAACCGTTGACGTCGGACTCCATCACCTTGGAGATTGCCCAAACCGCCGAATTGTCCTTGGCCGTTGCCACGTCCTTGCCGGTCGAGATCGCGTTCTGGGTGGCGGCCAGGTTCTTGTTGACCGATTTCAGGGTTTGCAGCGCAACCATCGCGCCGTTGTTTGTCAGAATGCTGGACATGCTTTTCATCCTTTGTTCGTTCGGGCCTTCTTCGCCCATTGACACCCCGCCGGGATCGGCGGGCCAAATGTCGTTCTGACCTGTGCGAGGAACCTTGCGGCCTTCGCGCCACCCGTCTTGCAGGTGCCGGACCACTATCGGGTTTGATCTCCTAACGGAGTGCTAAAGCGCGCCCGTGGAAAAAAACGCATTTGAATCAAATGTCATCACGCCCGTTTTTCAAGCTTGGCCGCATGCCGCACCGCGTGACCGGTCCGCTGACCGTTGGCGTCATATGTGGTGAACTCCTGACGCACCTTCCGCAGTTCCGCCATGCGGTCGGCTACGGTCCGGATCCCTTCGGCCGCGCTGCTTAACAGGCTCTGGTTTCTATTGACCTTCGCCTGAAGCCTGATCAGATCGTCACTGTCCGTCACCTCCAGCGCGTTCAGGTCCTCGATCAACTGCTCCTTTCGCGGCAGCATCTGGCTCAGCCGCTCCAGGTCACCCTCGAGCAAGGCCGACCGTTCCTGATCCAGAATCTCCTCAAGCGCCTGGGCTTGAACGCGCCGGTTATCACTTTGCATCGGTTTTCTCCATCATTGCAGTGCACAGGATTTCCGAAAGCCCGATCCCGCCGGCCCGGGCCATCTGCAGTGCTTGCTGCTGAACCAGAAAGGACGAGAACTGGTCTTCGCCCGCGCCGCCACCAAAGGATTGTCGCGCCTGCCCCATGCCGGCGGCCTTCAACATCTCTGCAAGAAATGTCGCCTCCAGCTCGACCGCGGCGGCCTTGAGCTTGGTCCCCACGTCCGGGCGGGCTGTTTGGGTGAGTGCTGAAATCATCATGCGCAACTCCGAAAATTGTCAGAAACTTTCCCGATGAAAGCGAAGAGCGGTTAAAATAAACGTAACTTCCTGCGGGCAGGTTCGGATCATGCAGACGGAGCCGGAGCAAAATGCCCAACCCACTGACAGTGAGTCCCGACCAAACGGCGAAAAGCGCTGCTTTGTCGACGTGCAACACAAGAAAGGCCGAGCCTGAGAAGGCTTTTGCGGACTTCGTGGCCGAATTGCAGCCATCAGACCGGAAAAAACCGGAGGCGGACCCGATCGTCGTCCCTGACGATTTGGCGGCGCAGGACGGGGATCTGGAAATCGCCCAGGGCGAGTCGGTCAATTCTGAAGTTCTTCCGGCGATTCCGGACGACGCGGCGGCGATGCCGCCGCCCTTACCTCAGGGCCAACAGGGGTCGAAGCCGGTTCCGCACGATACGGCCACCGCACCGGGCGCTCCGGCCATCGGCGCGGCGTCCAAGACTATCAAGTCCACCATGACAGACGGCCAAGGGGTGTCGGCGGTGGCACCTCGGACGGGGTCTTTGCAAGAAGACTCGTCCGCCACAACCGCCGAGCCGTCATCACAAACCGCCGATTCGCTTTCCTCGACCACGCGGGGCGAGACGGCCGTCCAAGCCTTGCTGCTTCGCCCCGAATCGCCTGATCGGCAACATGGCATGCGCGCCGCTTCGGAAACGCCTTGGACCGATTCTACCCAACCCAAGCCGGTTTCCGGTCAGCGCCCAATCGTAGCGCCCACCAACATGGAGGCGGCAGCCGCGTCTCTGTCGCCCAATCAATCCCATCAGCCGCTCCCGCCGGTTCAGCCTGACACGCAGGAGCCGCCTGAGGATCTGGGTGAGACGCCTCAGCTGGTGCAGCCGTCTGCCGCCCGCACCGCACATGAAAGCATGCCGCCGCCGGCCGTGCTGCATCGCGCCTCGGGCGCTGAATTGGCCAGGTCGATCGCCAGCCAGATTTCGGCATCGGTTTCCGCGAGAGCAGGAGGCGGCATCGAGCTGCAGCTCAACCCCGAAGAGCTGGGACGAATCTCGATCAGAATGATGGGTCGGGAAGACGGTATCCACCTGGTGATTGCCGCCGAACGGCCGGAAACCCTGGATCTGATGCGCCGCCACATCTCGCTGCTGTCGACCGAGTTCCAGCAACTGGGCTATGGGGGCCTTGAATTCGATTCGAATGGTGCCGCCGGCTCCGAAACGCAGGGGGAAGCGAAGCATCAAGGCGCGATTCAAACCGAGGCGGATCCCGTTTCGCCCGACCCCGATTCTCCGGTTCCACGCCGGCCCGACCCTTCGCGCCCACTCGACTTGAGGTTATGACCCATGATCAACGCCACCAACCCTGCGACGCAGACCACAGCTCAGGGACAAGCCACAACCCAATCGCAGAGTTCGGGTTTGGCATCCGATTTCGAAACCTTCTTGCTGATGCTGACCACACAGGCGCGGAATCAGGATCCGCTCGAGCCGCTGGATTCCTCCGAATATGCCGCCCAGCTGGCACAGTTTTCGATGGTCGAACAGCAGGTCCAGACCAACAAGTTGCTGACCGGGCTGGCCGCGGCACTGAACGGCGCGAATCTCGATGAACTGTCTGGATGGGTCGGGGTTGAGGTTCGGGCGCCCGCCGCATTTCAATTTGACGGACAACCGCGAACGGTCTTTGCTGACCCCGACCCCAACGCCGACCAGGCCGTGCTTGTCATACGCGACATCAATGGTGACGTGGTCACCCGGCTGGACGTTCCCGCAACAGACCGGCAATTCGTCTGGCCCGGTCTGGACATCACGGGCGCGCCGGTTGCCGAAGGGGCGTATACCGCCAGTCTGGAAAGCTACAAGGGGGACAATCTGCTGTCCCAGAAGCCGACTGCGGCCTTCAGCCGCGTCGTTGAGGCGCAGTTGGATAAAGGGGGAATCGTGCTGATGCTGGACAGCGGCGCGTCACTTTCGGCGACCGAGGTCGAGGCGGTGCGCGCGAGCGCTTGAACTTGACCAATGCGCAGGCCAATGCTGGGCGCATCCGGATTCTCAGTCGAAGGGTGCCACCCTGTCCCAGCTTCTCTTGCCACCATCAGGCCTTGTCGAGCACCTTTTCCAAGGTGGCCTGATTGTCCATGGGGCCAGCTTTCAAAAGCTGTATGGCGGGCGAACCAACCGGGTGTGGAAAATCATGGACCGTGGTCGGGACAAGGTCCTCAAGCTGTATGACACGACCCAGACCAATCCGTTGTTCCGCAATGATGCACGGCTTGAAGCGGCCTGCCTGCGGGCGCTGTCAGAAACGGGTATGGCGCCTCGGCTGCGTGCTTCGGGACATTTCAGAAAGGACGGTTGGGTATTGTATGACCATGCGCCGGGCGCCCCTTGGCAGAGGGGTGTCGAATCTGTCGCCCGGTTACTACGACGCCTGCATGACATGAATCCGCCTGTTGCCGCGCCTGCCGGTCGAAACGGCAGTGCCGATCTTGCTCGCCATGGCTCGGAGATTCTGAGCCGCTGCCACGACAAGCTCCGAAAGACACTGCAGGGGCTGATGCCAGAAACAAGCGTTCCGCCAACAATTCGGATTTGCCTGATCCATGGCGACCCGGTAGCCGGCAACATCTTGACCTCGCCCTCGGGGGCGATGCTGATCGATTGGCAATGCCCTGCGGTCGGGGATCGGTGCGAGGATCTGGCTCTGTTTCTGTCACCTGCGATGCAGCAGATTTACCGCGGCCGCCCGCTGACCCACGATCAGGAAATCCGGTTCCTGCAGGCCTATGGCTGCCCGGAAACCGCGGAACGATACCGTGAACTCAAACCCTGGTACGCTTGGCGAATGGCGGCCTATTGCCTGTGGCGTGTCGAAAACGGCGCCCCGGCCTATGAGAACGGATTATCGCTGGAACTTGCGGGGCTGGCGGACGCCCGTTAGACCGGATCAAAGATCCGCCAATGCCATGACGGCATAAGCCGGCGGCATCAACAAGCGCCGCCATCGACCCAGCGGAAACCGCCCCGGCGGGCGCGCGATGGGGTCCGGGATGTTCGCATCCTGCCCCAGGACCAACTGCGCCAGGTCTCGACCGCAAAACGTGCCCATCGCAACACCGTTGCCGTGATAGGCCAGCCCCGCGAACATGCCAGGCCGATCGGCGACCGGCCCGACAAACGGCACCAGATCGCGGGCAAGACATACCATTCCCGACCACAGATGCGTTGCCTCAACCCCGGCCCAGGACGGAAACATGCGGGCGAAATCCCGCACCACCTTGCGCCGGATCGCGCGCTCGGCCCGGGGCGAGGACATCAGACCACCGCGCATTCCGAACAGGAACCGATTGTCCGGCATCAGTCGGAAATAATGCAGCAGGTTGCGTGTATCATAGGCCATCTGGCGCGACGTCCAGCCCTGCGCCTGCAACTCGGCCTCGGACAGCGGGCGCGTGACCATGACCGTCGACTGTGCCGGCATGTAGCGGCCCGACAACCAGTCGGGCATGTCTTCGCTGGAATAGCCGTTGGTACAGATCAGAACGGTTTTGGACCGCACGGAGCCTCGCGGCAGCGCAAGTGCGAACCCGGATCCTGCGCGCCGGACATCCTGCACCGGGCTGCGCTGAAACAGGCGCGCACCCTGCGCCTGGGCGGCCATGGCAAGACCAAACAGGTATTTGCGCGGGTTCAGTGCAAACCCGACCGGGTCGGTGTATCCGCCGAAAAAGCGCCCACCCAGCCCAAGACTCGGCAGGTCACAGGTTTCATGCAAAATACCGTCT
Organism: Ruegeria sp. BHSB172; assembly: GCF_059613165.1. Taxonomy (NCBI): domain Bacteria; kingdom Pseudomonadati; phylum Pseudomonadota; class Alphaproteobacteria; order Rhodobacterales; family Roseobacteraceae; genus Ruegeria; species Ruegeria sp. BHSB172. The sequence goes on along the minus strand of NZ_JBXWRZ010000012.1, from coordinate 83,390 downwards.
GGCCCGGCATCGCGCCGAAGCGCCTCCATCGCCCGCGGCGTGTGGGCCAGCCGGGTCTCGCCCTGCGAATGCACATCCGCCTGAATCCCGTGCGCCGACAACAGTTGGGCAACCAGCGCCACCGCATCTGCCTCGGCCTGCGCATAGGCCTCGGCCGCTGCGGGGCCGTACCTGCGCACCATGGCGGCATGGCCCAGTTTCGACCCGCCCTTGCAGCAAAATCCGCCGTTGCGCCCCGAGGCGCCCCAGCCCGGCGTTTCCGCCTCGAACACGGCGACCGAAACGCCCTGCTGCGCCAGATGCAGCGCCGCCGACATGCCAGTGAACCCGCCGCCGACGATCGCAACGTCTACCGATAGATCACCTTCATGTACCGGCCAGTCGGGGGCCGGCACGGTTTCATCCCACCAGCACCCCGCGCGCGGGCGGGAGCCATAGGTGTAGGCAGGAAAGATCCGTTTCATTCGGTGCGCGCGGCGGCTTGTTCCTCTTGCCGCTGCCGGAGCATCGCGCGTTTCGACACCAGCGAAGCGGTGATCACGCCGACGGTGACCACGGCGATCATGATGGTCGACAGCGCGTTGATTTCGGGGCTGACCCCCAAACGCACGGCCGAGAAGATCTTGATCGGAAGGGTCGTGGCCGAGGGTCCGGATGTGAAGGACGCGATCACCAAGTCATCCAGCGACAGGGTGAAGGCCAGCAACCAGCCCGAGATCACCGCCGGCGCGATGATCGGCAGCGTCACCAACCTAAAGGCCTGCGCCGGCGAGCAGCCCAGATCCAGCGCCGCCTCTTCCAGCGACTGATCGAACGTCACCAGCCGCGAGGACACCACGACCGAAACGTAGCACATCGAAAAGGTCGTATGCGCCAGCACGATGGTCAAGATACCTCGGTCCAGCCCGATGCCGATGAACAGCAACAGCAGCGACAGACCGGTGATCACCTCGGGCATCACCAGCGGCGCGTAGATCATCCCGGAAAACAGCGTGCGGCCAAAGAACCGCCCGCCCCGCACCATGACATAGGCGGCCATGGTGCCCAGAATGGTCGCCAGCGTCGAAGAGAACACGGCAACGCGAACGGTGACCCAGGCCGCATCCAGAAACGCCTGGTTCTGCATAAGCTCGCCGTACCATTTGGTCGAGAACCCAGCCCAGACCGTGACCAGCTTGCTTTCATTGAAGCTGAAGATGATCAGGATCACCATCGGGATGTACAGAAACGCAAAGCCCAGCGTCAGCGAGACCGTGTTGAACCAGCTCAGCCTGTTCATTGCTCGGCCTCCGCCTGTTTCTGCTGGTTGCGCTGGAACAGCACGATCGGGATCACCAGGATCAGCAGCAGGATCACCGCCACAGCGCTGGCCACCGGCCAGTCGCGGTTCGAGAAGAACTCCTCCCACAAGACCTTGCCGATCATCAGCGTGCCCGACCCGCCCAGCAGCGACGGGATCACGAATTCACCGATCACCGGAATCATCACCAGGAAACATCCCGCGATGATGCCCGGGCGCGACAGTGGGATGGTCACCAGCCAGAAGGCCTGCGTACGCGAACAGCCCAGATCCTCGGCCGCCTCGATCAGCGAGCCGTCCAACCGATCGAGCGCGGCATAGATCGGCAGGATCATGAAAGGCAGATAAGTGTAGACGATGCCGATATAGACGGCCGTCTGCGTGTTGAGGATAGTCAGCGGGGTCGAGATGATGCCCGTCCACAGCAGGAACTGGTTCAGGTAGCCTTCGTTCGACAGGATCCCCATCCATGCATAGACGCGGATCAGGAACGAGGTCCAGAACGGCAGGATCACCAGCATCATCAGCGTCGGGCGCCATTCTTCGGGCGCTCGGGCCATGCCATAGGCGATCGGATAGCCCACCAGCAGGGTCAGCGCGGTCGCGATCAGCGCGATCTTGACGCTGGACAGGTAGGCTTTCCAGTACAGGTCATCCTCTGTTAGCCAGACGAAGTTTTCAAAATCCAACTGGCTGAAGAATTCCTTGATCCCGGCCCAGCCCTGCGACAGATCAAGGGTCGGGGTGTAGGGCGGGATCGCAAGCGCGATGTCCGACAGCGAGATCTTCAACACGATGAAGAACGGCACCAGAAACAGGGCCAGCAGCCAAACATAGGGAATGGCGATCAGGACCGCGCGGCGCATCAGTCTGCCAGCAGAACCGCCGCCGTGGCCGTCCAAGACAGCCAGACAGGGTCTTCCCATGTGAAGGACCGGCGCGAGATGCGGCGGGTATTGGCCGTCTGCGCCTTGATGATGATGCCGTTGGACAGTTCGACGTAATAGGTGGACAGATTGCCCAGATAGGCGATGTCATGCACCTTGCCCTGCACGGCGTTGACGGCATCGGCGGGGCGCTCGGCCGAGATGGTCACCTTTTCCGGCCGGATGGCCAGGTGGCAGGTTTGACCGTCGGCAAACCGGTTGGCCGACGTCGCGGTCAGCGGCGGCTGGCCCTCGGCCCAGTCGACGCGATAGGTGTCCTCGCCGATCGAGGTGGCCCGGCCCTGGATGATGTTCACGTCCCCGATGAAATCGGCGACGTAAACGGAATTGGGGTTTTCATAAATGCGGTCTGGCGTGGCGACCTGCATCAGCTTGCCCTGATCCATCACCGCAACGCGGCTGGCGACCGTCATCGCCTCTTCCTGGTCGTGGGTCACGATCACGAAGGTGGTGCCGGTCTTTTCCTGAATGTCCATCAGCTCGAACTGGGTGTCCTGGCGCAGCTTTTTGTCCAGCGCGCCAAGCGGTTCGTCCAGCAACAGCAGTTTGGGCGCCTTGGCCAGCGACCGGGCCAGCGCCACGCGCTGCCGCTGCCCGCCCGAGATCTGATGTGGCTTGCGGCGGGCGAATTTTTCAAGCCGGGTCAGGCGCAGCATTTCCTCGACCCGGTCTTCCAGATCATGCTTGGGCATGTTGTCCCGGCGCAGGCCAAAGGCGATGTTGTCCCACACGTTCAGATGCGGAAACAACGCGTAGGACTGGAACATCATGTTCACCGCCCGTTTGTTGGGCGGGACCGGCGCGATGTCCTGACCGCTCAGCAGGATGGTTCCTTCCGAGGGCTGCTCGAACCCGGCCAACATCCGCATCATCGTGGTCTTGCCGCAGCCCGACGGACCAAGCAGGGCAAAGAATTCACGTTCGAAGATATCCAGCGACAGGTTGTCGATGGCCGTGAATCCCCCAAATCGCTTGGTGACGTTCTTGAACTGGATCAAGGGTTTCGCCTGTGGGTCGTCCCACGGCGCAAAGACGGTAGAGTTCAAAGGGACCCCCGTAAGTCAGCCGGAACTGGGAATGCGCAAGGCGGGCAGTCGCCGCCTTGCGCCCGAGCACCTGATCAGGTGCCCGACTTGATCTTGGTCCACAGACGGGTCACGACCCGCTGCACCTTGGCCGGATAGGGCCGGGTGGTGAACAGGTTCTCCAACGCGTCGGCGGGCGGATAGATCGCCGGGTCTTCCAGGATCTCGGGCAGGATGAACTCCTGCGAGGCCTTGTTGCCGTTGGCGTAGTAGACATAGTTCGTGGCCGCCGCCATGTTCTGGGCGTCCATGATGAAGTTCAGGAACTTGTGCGCACCGTCCGGGTTGGGCGCATCCACCGGAATCGCCATCTGGTCGAACCACATCTGCGCGCCTTCCTTGGGCGCGTGATAGGCGATTGTCACGCCGTTGTCGGCCTCGTCCGCCCGGTCGCGGGCCTGCAGAACGTCGCCCGACCAGCCCACGGCCACGCAGATGTCGCCATTGGCCAGCGCGTTGATGTATTCGCTGCTGTGGAACTTCTGGATGTGGGGACGCACCGCCATGAAAACGCCCTCGGCCTTGGCGATCACGTCCGGATCCTGGCTGTCGGGGTCTTCACCGATATATTTCAGCGCGGCCGGGATCATCTCGGCCGGCGCGTCCAGGAAATGCACGCCGCAGCCGGCCAGCTTTTCCATGTTCGCCGGATTGAAAACCAGGTCCCAGCTGTCGATGGGGGCGTCCTCGCCCAGCGCTTCCTGAACCTTGCCCACGTTCACCCCGATTCCGGTGGTGCCCCACATATAGTTGATGGCGTATTCGTTGCCCGGGTCATACTGCGCCGTGCGCTCCTCGATCACGTCCCACAAGTTGGCCAGGTTCGGCAGCTTGGATTTGTCCAGCTTTTGGAACGCACCGGCCTGGATCTGCCGTTGCAGGAACGTGCCCGAAGGCACCACCACGTCATAGCCCGACCCGCCGGCCAGCATCTTGGTTTCCAGAACCTCGTTGCTGTCGAACACGTCGTAGATCAGGGTCAGGCCCGTTTCTTCCTCGAACTTGGTCAGCAATTCCTCGTCGATGTAATCCGACCAGTTGTAGACGCGCACCTCTTCCGCGAATGCGGCCGACGTCCCCAAGGCGGCGATCGCCGTCATCGTCAGCGTTCTGATTTTCATTTTCTTCTCCCTGCAAGTGTAGGGGTATCATCCCGTTTTTTTAGATTTGATCAAGTTTTGCGTTTTCCGTCGATCCGTCGTATGGTTTCACGCGGCAGCAAACCTGACAAGTCAGGACCATCGGGATCGAGGTGAAACACTTGGATTTGATCAAAAATAAGGCATCCGGGGTCGATGACGGAGCGCAGAAGGCGCCGGCGCATGAACAGGTGTATCGGACGTTGCGGTCACAGATCCTGTTCGGCGAACTGGTACCCGGCCAGCCGGTCACGATCCAGGGCCTGACCGAATCACTGGGGGTCGGCATGACCCCGGTGCGCGAAGCGATCCGCCGCCTGATCTCGGATGGCGCGCTGATCTTTCAGGGCAACCGCCGGGTCAGCGTGCCACTTCTGACGGCGGCGGATGTCGAACAGATGATTTTTGCCAGAAACGCCGTGGAATCAGAACTTTCCCGTCGCGCGGCCAGCAGGATGACCACGGCGGACATCGACCAGCTGGAGCAAATCGACCGGCGTCTGGATCGCATGATCGCCGATGGTGATGTCAGCGGCTACCTGCGTCTGAACCACGCCTTCCACGAAAAGCTGTATGACCACGCGAACGCGCCGATCCTCAAGGACCTGGCCGAGCGTCTGTGGCTGCGATTCGGTCCTTCGTTGCGTGTCGTCTGCGGGCGGTTCGGCACCCAAAGCCTGCCGGATCGGCACAAGGATATCATCGGCGCGTTGCGGGCGGGTGACGCGGAAAAGGTCGCAAAAGCAACGACGCAAGACATCGAACAGGGCATGGAGCTGATGGCCGAGGCATTGGCGGACGACTGAGAGCGCCCAAGTCGATTGACAGGAAAAAATTTGATCATATTCTGGCCGCCAACCGCTGTTGCAGGAGAACCTCCCGATGCCGACCATCACCAACCACATGCCGACCGCCGAGTTGCAGGCGCTGGACGCGGCGCATCACCTTCACCCGTTTTCGGCCAACAATGCCCTGGGCAAGGAAGGCGCCCGCGTCATCACCCGTGCCAAGGGCGTCTATCTGACCGACAGCGAGGGCGAAGAAATTCTGGACGCCATGGCCGGTCTGTGGTGCGTGAACGTCGGCTATGGCCGCGACGAGCTGGCAGAGGTGGCAGCGCGTCAGATGCGCGAACTGCCCTACTACAACACCTTCTTCAAAACGACCCATGTCCCAGCCATCGCGCTGGCGGCCAAACTGGCCGAGCTGGCGCCAGGCGACCTGAATCATGTCTTCTTCGCCGCCGGCGGGTCCGAGGCCAATGACACCAACATCCGTCTGGTTCGCACCTATTGGGCGGAAAAGGGCCATCCGAACAAGAACATCATCATCAGCCGCCGCAACGCCTATCACGGCTCGACCGTCGGGTCGGCGTCGCTGGGCGGCATGGCCGGCATGCACGCACAGGGCGGCATCCCGATCCCGAACATCCACCACATCAACCAGCCCAACTGGTGGGCCGAGGGCGGCGACATGACGCCCGAGGAATTTGGCCTGGCCCGCGCGCGCGAGCTGGAAGAGGCGATTCTGGAACTGGGCGAAGACCGCGTCGCCGCCTTCATCGCCGAGCCGGTCCAGGGCGCGGGCGGCGTGATCGTCGCGCCCGACACCTACTGGCCGGAAATCCAGCGCATCTGCGACAAGTACGACATCCTGCTGATCGCCGACGAGGTGATCTGCGGCTTTGGTCGCACCGGAAACTGGTTCGGCTCGCAGACCATGAACATTCGCCCGCATATCATGACCATCGCCAAGGGGCTCAGCTCGGGCTATGCGCCAATCGGCGGCTCGATCGTCAATGACGAGATCGCCGAGGTGATCGGCGGGACCGAGTTCAACCACGGCTATACCTATTCGGGCCACCCCGTCGCGGCGGCCGTTGCGCTGGAAAACCTGCGCATTCTGGAAGAAGAAAAGATCGTCGAGCATGTGCGCGATGTCGCGGCCCCCTATCTGAAACAGAAATGGGAGGCGCTGGTCGAGCACCCGCTGGTCGGTGAGGCCAAGATCGTGGGCATGATGGCCTCGATCGCGCTGACGCCGGACAAGGCCAGCCGGGCCAAGTTCGCCTCCGATCCGGGCACGGTCGGGTACATCTGCCGCGATCGCTGCTTTGCCAACAACCTGATCATGCGCCATGTGGGCGACCGGATGATCATTTCGCCGCCGCTGATTCTGACCCCGGCCGATATCGACGAGATGTTCGTGCGCATCTACAAGTCGCTGGACGAGGCGCAGGCCGAGATCATCGCCCAGGGCCTGATGAAAGCGGCCTCCTGATTTCACGGAAACATCGCAAACGGGCGGCCCGACGCGGCCGCCCTTTTTCGTTCAGCGCATCCGTTCCAGCACTTGCACGGTGGCATAGCCATCGGGCACCAGGCCGCGTGCCACCTGATAGGCCCGCAGCGCATTGATGGTGTTCGGACCGATCCGTCCGTCGATGGCCTGCGTGTCGAACCCGGCAAGGGTCAGGCGCAGTTGCAGTTCCTTGCGTTCGGCAAAGCTCAGCACCCGGTCGCCGCGCGGCCAGTTGGCGCGGAACGGGCCTTGCCCGGCCAGCCGGTCCGACAGGTGGCCAATGCCGATGACATAGGCATCGGCGCCATTGTAGCGCTCGATCACGCTGAAATTGTCAAAGATCATCAGAGCCACGCCGTTGCTGCCCGCCGGCAGCAGGATCGAAGCCGGTCCATGATCGGCAATCGCCCGCCCATCCGCCGCCCGAACACCCAACGCCGCCCAGTCCGAGGGCAATCGGGTGATTTCGCGGCTGGCCTGGGCATAGTCGAACCCCGCCGGCAGGCGTACCTCGATGCCCCAGGGTTGGCCCTTGGTCCAGCCGAAGCGCGCAAGATAGGCCGCGGTCGAGGCCAGCGCATCTGTGGGATCGTCCGACCAGATGTCGCGCCGGCCGTCACCGTCGAAATCCACCGCGTGTTCCAGATATGAGGTCGGCATGAACTGCGTGTGCCCCATCGCCCCGGCCCAACTGCCGGTCATCGCCTCGGGGCGCACGTCGCCCGCCTGCAGGATTTGCAGTGCGGCCAGCAGCTGGGTTTCAAAGAACTCCGCCCGCCGCCCGTCAAAAGCCAAGGTCGCCAGCGATCGGATCGTAGGCGAGCTGCCCCGGAAGCTGCCGAAGGACGTCTCAAGCCCCCAGACGGCCACGACGACCTCTTTCTCGACCCCGTATCGCGCCTCGATCCGGTCGAGAACACGGCGATGCCGTTCCAGCGCCTTGCGCCCGTTGGCGATGCGCTGGTCCGAGACGGCCGAGTCCAGATACTCCCAGATCGGCTTGGAAAATTCGGCTTGGTTTCGATCGCGTCTGATTATGTCAGGGTCTTGGGTCACGCCGCTCAGGGCGCGGTTCAACGTGGCCTGGCTGATCCCCTGCGCCAAGGCCCGGCGTTGGAACGCGCCAAGCCAGACCTCGAACCGGGGATTTACCGCCGCCACACGATGCGCGCCGTGCGCGGGCCTAGGCACCGGCCTGAGCGACGCGGTCAGATCGGCCGAGGCCAGTTGAACCCTGGCGTCTGCTGGCCCAAGGGAAAGGTTGGTCGTCTCCGCCTGCAAGCTGGATGCCCAAACTGCGGCGGCCAATAAGCCACACACATATTTCATGATTCAGGTTTTCCTGATGACTGCTCGCGCTCAGGGTAACCCGAATCCGGAAATTCACAAAGCGTTCCTTTGCAAGGCGCTGCGCACCATCACCGCTGACGGCGTTTGCGCTCGACCTTGCGCTTGATCTTGTCCTTCTTGCGCTTGGTGCTGACCGCCTTGCGCCGCGTCGGACGACCCGGCTTTCCACGGCCGCCCCCACGTGGCATCGGCTGATCGTCGATGGAAAGCAGCTCCAGTTCCAGCCCGCCGGTCACCGGCGTGGCCTCGGTCAGGCGCACGGTGACACGCTGACCGATGGCGATGGTCAGGCCGGTATCGGCTCCCATCAGGGTGCCGGCTTCAGCGTCGAAATGGAAGAACTCGCGCCCCAGCGACCGCACCGGCACCAGCCCGTCGGCCCCGGTTTCATCCAGTTTGACGAAGGCCCCGAACCGGGCGATACCGCTGATGCGGCCGGTGAACTCGTTGCCGACGCGCTCGCTCAGATAGGCCGCCAGATAGCGGTCAGTCGTGTCGCGCTCGGCCATCATCGAGCGGCGCTCGGTATCCGAGATATGGGTGGCGATCTCCTCCAGACGCTCGATCTCGTCGGCGGTCAGACCGTCCTTGCCCCAGCCATGGGCCGAGATCAGCGCCCGGTGCACGATCAGGTCGGCATAGCGGCGGATGGGCGAGGTAAAATGCGCGTAGTTACGCAGCGCCAGCCCGAAATGGCCAAAGTTTTCGGGGCTGTAATAGGCCTGCGCCATCGACCGCAATGTGCTGAGATTGATCAACTCGGCATCCTCGGTGCCGGCGGCGGCATTCAGCAGCGCGTTCAGGTGACGGGTCTGCAACACCTGCCCCTTGGCCAGATTCAGCCCAGCGGCCTGTGCCGTTTCGCGCAGGCTTTCCAGCTTTTCAGGCGCCGGCTCCTCGTGCACCCGGAACAGAAGCGGGCTGCGCTTGGCGATCAGCGTCTCGGCCGCGGACACGTTGGCCAGAATCATGAATTCCTCGATCAGCCGGTGCGCGTCTAGCCGCTCGCGGAAGGCCACGCTTTCGACCCCGCCCTTGTCGTTCAGCACGATCTTGCGTTCCGGCAGGTCAAGGTCCAGCGGCTGACGTTCGTTGCGGGCCGTCTTCAGCGCGCCATACGCGGCATAGAGCGGTTTCAGAACGCTCTCCAGTAGCGGGCCGGTGCGGTCATTGGGGGTGCCGTCGATGGCCGCCTGCACCTCGGCATAGTTCAGGGACGCGCCCGAGCGCATCAGCCCGCGCACAAAGCGGTGGTCGATCTTGTTGCCGTTTGCATCGATCCGCATCCGCACTGCGATACAGGCGCGCGGCACGCCTTCGTGCAGCGAACACAGATCACCCGACAGACGATCCGGCAGCATCGGCACGACGCGGTCGGGGAAATAGGTCGAGTTGCCCCGCTTTCGCGCCTCGCGGTTCAGCGCACTGCCTGGGCGCACATAGGCGGCCACATCGGCAATGGCGACCCAGATCACGTGGCCGCCCGGGTTTTTCGGGTCGTCGTCGGGATGGGCATGGCAGGCGTCGTCACGGTCGCGCGCGTCCGACGGGTCGATGGTCACCAGAGGGATGTCCCGCAGATCCTCGCGCCCTTTCAGCCCGACGGGCTTGGCCAAGTCGGCCTCGGCGATCACGTCATCGGGAAAATCGTCCGGGATGCCGTGCTGGTGGATCGCGATCAGCGACACCGCCTTGGGCGCGGACGGATCGCCCAGCCGTTCCACGATGCGCGCGCGCGGCAGCCCCATACGGTTTTTCGGCCCGGCCTGCTCGGCCTCGACCAATTCGCCATCCTTGGCGCCCAGCGCCGCACCTTCGGCCACCAGCCATTCGGTCGATCCGGCCTTGTCGATCGGCACGATCCGCCCGCCCTCGGCGCCCTTGCGGAAAATCCCGACGACCCGGCGCGGATTGGCGCCGATGCGGCGGATCAGGCGGGCCTCGTAATTGTGGTCTTCTGCATGCACCTGGGTCAGGCGGGCAAGGATGCGGTCACCTTCGCCCAGCGCCGGGTCGCTGGCGCGGGATATAATCAGCACGATCGGCTCGACCCCTTCTCCATGCCATTCCAGCGGTCGCGCGAACAGGTCGCCATCGGCGTTCGGCGCCTTGACCTGCAACACGCTGACCGGCGGCAGGCGGTCCGGGTCTCGATAGCTGCGCTTGCGCTTTTCAAGATGGCCCTCGGCCTCAAGCTCCTTGAGGATCCGTTTAAGGTCGATCCGGTCCGCGCCCTTGATGCCAAAGGCCTTGGCAATGTCGCGTTTCGAAGTGAGCGTGGGGTTCGCCGAGATCCAGTCGAGGATCTCCTGCTTGGTCGGTATGCGTTTCATGATGTCCGCCTAGCATGCCTATACGACCGCGTCATGACCAAAAAGCGGCCGGGCGCATCAATCGCTCAGGCGAAATAGTCGGCCAGGATCCGGGCATAGATCGCCTTGAGCTGGCGGACCTGCTCGACCGGGACGGATTCGTCCACTTGGTGCATGGTGCGACCGACCAGGCCGAACTCGACCACGGGGCAGTGATCCTTGATGAACCGCGCGTCCGAGGTGCCGCCGGTCGTGGACAGCTCGGGCCAGCGGCCGGTCTCGGCCTCGACGGCCCGGGCCACAAGATCCGACAGCGGCCCCGGAGGCGTCAGAAAGCTTTCGCCCGAGACCTTGATCCGCGTGTCGATCTGCACGCCGAACTCCGCCGCCACGTTGGCTGCCTGCGCCTTCAGCCAGTTGCTGAGGCTGACGCCTGTATGCAGGTCGTTGAACCGGATGTTCACCGCGCCACGGCACTGGGCCGGAATGACGTTGGTGGCCGCGTTGCCGGTGTCCATCGTGACCACAGCAAGGGTCGAGGCGTCGAAATGGTCCGTCCCCCGATCCAGTTCGTGACTGGCCAACCGATCCATCAGCCGCGCCAGAGCGGGCACCGGGTTTCTGGCGCGATGCGGATAGGCCGAATGGCCCTGCACGCCCGTCACCTCGAACCAAGCGGTCATCGACCCGCGGCGGCCGATCTTCATCATCTCGCCCATCTCGTTGGGGCAGGTCGGCTCGCCCACAAGACAGACTGACATCCGCTCGTCCTGCGCCTGCATGTAGTCCAGCAGCGCGGTGGTGCCGTCCACCGCATCGCCTTCCTCATCCCCCGTGATGGTCAGGATGATTGCCCCGTCCGGCGGAGTGTCGCGCACGAAATCCACCGCCGCCGCAACAAAAGCCGCAACCCCCGATTTCATGTCGGTCGCGCCCCGGCCGTACAGAATGCCATCATGGATTTCCGCGCCGAACGGCGGGCAGGTCCATGCGGCCTCATCGCCCACCGGCACCACATCGGTATGCCCGTTGAACCCGAAACTGCGCGCATGCCCCTTGTCGCCCCACCGGGCGAACAGGTTGCAGACGCCGCCGCGATCCACCCGCGTGCAGGTGAAACCGGCCCGCGACAGGATTTCTTCCAGCAGAACCAGCGCCCCGCCTTCCTCGGGTGTGACCGAGGGGCAACGGATCAGGTCTGCGGTCAGGTCTACGGGGTCGGTCATTCGGGGGCCTCGCGGTTTCGGCGTGGGACGGGATACCGCACAGATTCAACGAATTGGCGGCGATGCCAACCCCGATCTACGGTTTTCCGGCGATCCGGCCCGAAAATGCGGGACAAAGAATTCTGAGGTGATGACCTTGCGACGGCCTTGCCGCAGCACGCCAAATTGAGCTAGAGGGCCGCGAAACAGGTGAATACCCCATGACGCGCGCCCTTTTCGCATTGATCTGCCTGACCATGGCAGCCCTTGCACAAGCCAGCCAGGCCGAAACTCTGACGGTCGCGACGGTGGACCGCTCACCGTTCTCGTATGAAGTCGAGGGCGTGGATACCGGGTTTTCAATGGATCTGCTGGCCGCACTGGCCGAGGAGCTGGGCTGGGAATATACGGTCGTCCGCATGGACACGTTCGGCGACATGCTGTCGGCGGTCGAAAACGGCGAGGCGGACATGGCCATCGCCAACATCTCGATCACCGCCGACCGCGAAGCCCGAATGGATTTTAGCCAGCCGATCTTCGAGGCCGGTCTGCAGATCATGGTGCCCTCCGACGCGGCGCGCAGCCCGTCCCTGATGCAGGCGCTGCTGTCGCGCGAGCTGTTCATCGCCATCGGGCTGGCCTTTGCCATCCTGCTGGGTGGCGGCATGCTGATGTGGGGATTCGAACGCCGATCCCAACCCTATTTCGACCGCGACCTGAACGAGGCCTGGTTCCCGTCCTTCTGGTGGGCGCTGAACCTGGTGGTCAATGGCGGGTTCGAAGAGCGCATGCCCCGCACCCCCTTCGGACGCATTCTGGGTGTGGTGCTGGTCGTGTCCTCGCTGTTCATCGTATCCGTGTTCACCGCGCGGATCACCTCGGTGATGACGGTGGACGCGATCACCAGCAACATCAACTCGGTCAACGACCTGTACGGCAAACAGGTCGGCACGATCTCGGGCTCGACCGCCGCCAGTTTCCTGAACCGGCGCGAGATCGAATTCGTCGGCTATGATGACCTCGACGGCATGTTGACCGCGTTCAGGGATGGGGACCTGAATGCTGTTGTGTTTGACGCGCCGATCCTGTCCTATTTTGCTACCCACGAGGGGCGCAAGATTGCGGCAATGACCGGCGGCGTCTTCCTGCGCGAGAACTACGGCATCCTGTTCCCGACCGGGTCACCGCTGGACGAAGACGTCAACCGGGTGCTGCTCACGTTGCGCGAGAACGGCACCTACGACCAGATCTATAGCAAGTGGTTCGGCGCGCGGCGCTAGCTGCCTTCGGGCTTGTCGCCGAAAAACGGTGTCATCTGCGCCACGATCACCGCGTTTTCATCCAGCGCCCTCTGCATCAACGCGCGTTCGTCCGGGTCGATCTCGTGCCCCTGCGCCTCGCGCTCGGCCAGGGTCCCATAGCCGGTGACGTCCAGCGGGGCCGTATCGGCCTGTTTGAGAATGGCCACGGTTTCGCGCACGGCCTCGGCCTCGTCCACGCCGCTGGCATAGCACATGAGCGCCGCGCCGGTGGCTCCTTCGGGCAGGCCGTCGCCATCCTTGCGACCAATCTGAACCAACAGAGTATAGACCTGCTGGCGCGAGGGTTTCTTTTGCTTTTCCATGCCGTGGGCCTTAGCCGGGGGTCGGTCGATGGTCAAGCATGGCAGCTCGACGCGGTTCCCGGATGCCGTGTCGTTTTTTGACGCGCTCAAGCCCACCGTTCAGTCAGACTGGTCGCGAAAAACGACGGAGGACATCATGACCAAACGCGGCCGCTGCTTGTGCGGTGAAACCCGCTGGGAGTTTGAGGGCCCCGAGACCTGGAGCTGCTATTGCCATTGTGACGATTGCCGCCGCAATTGCGCCGCGCCCGTGGTCGCGTGGTTGGGCGTACCCTCACGCAATTTCCGATGGACCGCCGCAACACCGCGTACTTTCGCCAGTTCGAACGGCGTCCAGCGTCATTTCTGCGCCACGTGTGGCTCTCCGATGGGGTTCGAGGCCGACCACTATGAGGGCGGGATGCACCTGTACGCGACCTCGCTGGAAGACCCTTCAGACTTTGCGCCAACCTTTCACGTCAATTATCAAAGCAAGCTGCCCTGGCTGGATCTGCGCGATGATTTACCGAAATACGAAGGCACCCTGCTGCACGCGCCCGAGGATCTCGCCAACTACCAGGCGGGATAGGTCCGACTCTGCCGAACGAAAAAGGCCGCGGACCAGAGCCGCGACCTTCGGAACATTGAACGACGTCTACGATCAATCGCGCAGCAGCTCGTTGATCCCGGTCTTCGAACGGGTCTTCTCATCGACCCGCTTCACGATCACCGCGCAGTACAGGTTGATCCCGTTCTTCGACGGCATCGAGCCGGACACCACCACCGAATAAGGCGGCACCTCGCCATAGAAGACCTCGCCGGTCTCGCGATCCACGATCTTGGTGGACTGGCCGATATAGACGCCCATGCCCAGAACCGAGCCTTCGCGGATGATGCAGCCCTCGACCACCTCGGACCGCGCGCCGATAAAGCAGTTGTCCTCGATGATGGTCGGACCGGCCTGCATGGGTTCAAGCACGCCGCCGATGCCGACGCCGCCCGACAGATGCACGTTCTTGCCGATCTGCGCGCAGGACCCGACCGTGGCCCAAGTGTCGACCATGGTGCCTTCGTCCACATAGGCGCCGAGGTTCACGAAAGACGGCATCAGCACCACGCCTGGCGCGATATAGGCCGATTTGCGCACCACGCAGTTGGGCACAGCGCGGAAACCGGCCGCGCGCCACTGGTTTTCACCCCAGCCGGCGAACTTGCTGTCGACCTTGTCCCACCAGCCGCCGCCCTGCGGGCCGCCGGACTGGATTTCCATGTCCTTGATGCGAAAGCCCAGCAGAACCGCCTTTTTGGCCCACTGGTTCACATGCCAGCTGCCATCGGCCTGCTTCTCGGCGACCCGCAGCGCGCCGCTGTCCAGCGCGTTCAAAGTGTCCTCGATCGCTTCGCGCTGTTTACCGGTGGTGGCGGGCGTGATCGTGTCGCGGGCCTCCCATGCGGCCTCGATGGCAGTTTCCAGTTGGGCGTTGGACATGGGGTTACTCCGTGCTGACTCTCGTTTGGTTGGTGTTGCCTATATGAAAGCCGGGGCCAATGCGCAATGCGACGTTGGCGGGGCCATTTGCGGCCACCCGGTGCCAAAACCCGCCGGTCTCAGCTGGCGCGGCGGATATGGCGCACCAGAATCGCTGTGGCCGTGGCGGTATCGCGGCGCTTCATCGCCTGCACGATGGCGGCGTGGTCGGTGTCTTTCCGCTGGACCCAGCGGTGACGCCAATGGGCGAACAGATGGCGGGCGCTGGCGATGTGCAGATCGTCGATCGTATGCAGCAGGCGCGGCCGCGCACAGGGTGTCAGGATCGCCCGGTGGAAGGCGCGGTTCCGGGTTTCCCATGTTGGCATGTCCTGGGCCTCGTCGCAGGCGATGCGGGCCTTGTCGGCCGCCTTGAGATCCGCCGGTGTCAAATTCTGGATCGCATGTTGCAGGGCCAGCGATTCCAGGGCCACGCGCATCTCGATCACCTCGCGCACCTCGGCCGGGTCCAGCGCGGTGACACGCATGCCGCGCCGTGGTTCGCTGTGGGCCAGACCATGCGCCTGAAGCCGCAACAGCGCCTCGCGCACCGGGACATGGCTGGTGTCGAACGCCCGCGCGATATGGTCCTGCCGCAGTTTCTCACCCGCAGGCAGCTCGCCCGTGATGATGCGCTGGCTGAGCCGGGCATAGATGGAATCTGCAATCGTGGCGGTCATGGGATTTTATCTATAATCCCAAGGCTCGGCCCTCAAGGCGCAAATTCAAGCGGTGAGAGGATTGAGAGGATCAGGTGCGATATTGCCCCCGCAGACCAGAACCGCGACCCGCTCGCCGGGTTCCGGCGTGTAAACGCCCGAGGTCAGAGCCGCGAGTGCCGTCGCGCCCGCCGGCTCGACCAGAATACGGTGCGCCTGCCACAGGCGCTGCTGCGCCTCGGCGATCGCATCGTCGCTGACCAGCACCGACGTCATCCCCTTTGCCAGCCCAAAACAGATGTCGCCGATCCGCCGCGCGCCCAGAGCGTTGGCAGCGATACCCGACACCGGAACATCCACCGGCGCACCGGCCTGCAACGCGGCGTTCAAAGCACGCGACGTTTCCGGCTCGACCGCAACGACCTTGCGCGCGCCCTGAAACCAAGCCAGCGCCCCCGCGATCAGCCCGCCGCCGCCCACCGCCACCAATATGGTATCGGCCTGCAAGCCTTGGCTGTCCCATTCGGCGAAACAGGTACCCTGCCCGGCCACCGTTGCCGGCGCGTCATAGGCATGTATCTGCATCGCACCCGTTCGGTCTTCGTGTTCACGCGCCTTCGTCAGGGCATTGGCATATTCGCCCGGCACGACGCTCAGATCGGCCCCGATCCGTTCGATCAGGGCGATCTTGGATGGACCGGCCATCTCGGGCACGAAGATCTTGGCCGGATGGCCCAGCGCCCGCGCGGCATAGGCCGCAGCCGCACCGTGATTCCCGCCCGATGCCGCCACCACTCCGGCCGCGGGCACATCCGTACTCAGCAAAGTGTTGAAGGCGCCACGCGCCTTGAAACTGCCGGTATGCTGCAGGTGCTCCAGCTTCAGCTCGACGGGATAGCCCAGCCCCAGACCAGCACTGGTCATGACCGGCGTCACCTGCGCATGGCCGGCAATCCTCTGGGCCGCTGCCGAAATCTCGTGTTTCCAATCCATTCTCATCTTTCCGTGACTGGCACTCCGCCCGCGAACCCTATAGCTGTTTGGAAAACACGCAAGCAGGGAACGCCCAGCAATGAAAGATCAACGCCTCAGCCCCTTCCGCGACGCCCAGACCGACCGCTCGACCGCAAGCGAGGTTCCGGACACCCCGCAGACACGCTCGCCCTCGTACCGGCTGGCCTTTGCCGATGAAGAATTCCTGCTGCGCAGCGAGCTGCGCCCCGTGCGGCTGCAACTGGAGTTGCTAAAGCCCGAATTGAACATTTCCGAGCGCGAGATCACGTCGACCATCGTGATGTTCGGCGGCGCGCGCATACCAGAACCGTCCAAGAAAGACGGCGCGCGGACCAGGACCCTGGCCGAACTTTCGAAATATTATGACGAGGCGCGCGAATTCGCACGGCTGATGACCGAGAAATCCAAGCTGTGCGGCTGCCGCGAGAACGTGATCGTCACCGGCGGCGGCCCCGGCGTGATGGAGGCCGGCAACCGCGGCGCGCATGATGCTGGCGGCTGCTCGATCGGGCTGAACATCGTGCTGCCGCACGAACAGGCCCCGAACCAGTACGTCACGCCGGATCTGTGTTTCAACTTCCACTATTTTGCCATCCGCAAGATGCATTTCCTGATGCGCGCCCGCGCGATCACCATCTTCCCCGGCGGGTTCGGCACCTTGGACGAGATGTTCGAGTCGCTGACGCTGATCCAGACCGGCCGGATGGAGCGCGTGCCCTTCCTGCTGTTCGGGCGCGAATTCTGGGAACGGGTGATCAACTGGACAGCCCTGGCCGATGCCGGCACGATTTCCGAACAGGATCTGGACCTGTTCCGCTTTGTCGAAACCGCGCAAGAGGCGGTCGACATCATCGAGCGCTGGGAACCCGCCCCGCCGCGCAGCGACATTCCGGGGCGCTGAGCGATGGCGCGCCCTCCCAAGACCGGTGAGATGCTGCATCTGCGCGGCAACGCGCTGAGCAAGGGCGAGCCGGTGGCCCTGCCGCTGACCCAAAGCAGCATGTTCCACCTGCCCGGCGCGCCGGACGGGCACCCGACCTACGGCCGGGTTGACAACCCGACCTGGACGCAGGTCGAGCACGTGCTGGCGCATCTCGAAGACGCACCCTGCCTGATCTTTCCGTCCGGCATGGGCGCGATTTCGGCCGCGCTGTTCGCCACCGTGCGGGCGGGGTCGCGCATCCTTATCCCGTCGGACGGGTATTATGTCACCCGCCTGCTGGCCGACCGGTTCCTCGCCAAGCTGGGCGTGTCGGTCGAAGAGCGCCCCACGACCGCATTCGCGCAGGGCGGGTTCGACGGGTTCGATGTGGTTTTCGTCGAAAGCCCGTCCAACCCCGGGCTCGACATGATCGACCTGGCGCAGGTGGCGAGAGACGTGCGCGCCGCGGGTGGCATCACCATCGCCGACAACACGACGCTGACCCCGCTTGGACAGCGCCCGCTGGACCTGGGCATCGACATCCTCGTCGCCTCGGACACCAAGGCGATGGGCGGACACTCCGACCTGCTGATGGGCCACGTGGCCAGCTGCGATGCCCAGATCATGGAACGGGTCGAGGAATGGCGCCGCGTCTCGGGCGCGATCCCAGGCCCGCATGAAGCCTGGTTGCTGCATCGCGGATTGGAGACGCTGGACGTCCGGTTCGACCGCATGTGCAGCTCGGCGCAGGCTCTGGCCGAACGGCTGGCCGATCATCCGGCGGTCACGCAGATCCGCTATCCCGGCCTGCCGTCGGACCCGTCGCACGATCTGGCCCGAAAACAGACCGCACGGTTCGGCTTTCTGCTGACGATCACGCTGGCCTCGGAAGACCAGGCCGAACGGTTCATCAATGGCTGCCCGCTGTTGCGCCCGGCCACGTCCTTCGGTGGCGTGCACAGCTCGGCCGAGCGGCGCGCGCGCTGGGGGGATCAGGTCGATCCCGGTTTCGTGCGCCTGTCGGTCGGGTGTGAACCAGTGGACGAGCTGTGGCAGGCTCTGAACAACAGCCTAAATGCGCTGGCCTGAGCCTTATTTCTTGGGCTCGCGCAGTTCGGTGAAGACGTAGATCGGCAGCAGAACCCCGGCGATCAAGGCGCCCAGCCACACCAGAAGCGTCGCCGCCAGCAGGTTCGAGATACCGCCGACGGTCAGCCCTGCGGCGACCAGATCGGTGATCAACAGGCCCACGAAGGTGACCACCAGCGCGATGCCGCCCTTCAGCGCCGGCACGTTCTTTTCCCCGATCTTCAGGATCAATGGCTCGGCCACGACCTGAACCAGGGTGAACACGATCACCACCACGATGAAGGACACCGGCTTGATCGAAAAGCCGGTCAGCAACAGGCTGGCCAACAACAGACCGATGGCATTGCCCGCCAACAGGGCCAGGGCCGACTTGATTCTGCGTGACATGCGTTTGACTCCATCCGCAACAGTTCGAAACATGCGGATATTATCAGGATGCCGGAATTTTTCGAGAAAATTCAATCTTCTCGGTATTCGGTCCTGTTGAAATTCCATGACACGACACAATCTGAAAGGTTAACTGCCAACAACATCCACTGGCGCAACCCATCAGAAACGAGAGATATATGAGCGACAATCCATATTCGGTGTTGGGCGTCTCGAAAGACGCCAGTGCCGCCGAAATCAAGAAAGCCTACCGGCGCATCGCCAAGGACTGCCACCCGGACCTCAAGCCCGGGGACGCCAAGGCCGAGGCCAAGTTCAAGGCCGCCGCCGCAGCCTATGACCTGCTGAAGGACCCCGAAACCCGGGCAAAATTCGACCGGGGCGAGATCGACGCCTCGGGCCAGGAGCGCCCGCAGCAGCAATACTACCGCGAATATGCGGAAACCGCGGGCAACCCCTATCGCGCGGGTGGCGGGGTTGAGGACGACGACATGTCCGATATCTTTGCCCAGTTCTTCGGCAACCGTGGCAACGGAGGCTTCAACGGGGGGCGTGCGCGCGAGTTTCATGCGCCCGGTCACAACGTGAACTACAGCCTGCAGATCAGCTTCCTGGACGCGGTCTTTGGCGCCACGCAAAAGCTTACCCTGCCCAGTGGTGACCGGATCGAGGTGAAGATCCCTGCCGGCATCACCGACGGCCAGACCATCCGCCTGCGTGGCAAGGGCGCGCCGGGCTATGGCGAGGGGCCACCGGGTGACGCGCTGGTCACGATCCGCGTGGCTGAACACCCGGTATTCAAGCGCGAGGGTGACGACATCCGCATCACCCTGCCGATCACCATCGACGAGGCCGTTCTGGGCGGCAAGGTCCCCGCGCCCACGATCGACGGCCGGGTGAACGTGACCGTGCCCGAGGGCACCAGTAGCGGCAAGACCCTGCGTCTGCGGGGCAAGGGCGTCAGGAAACGCGGCTCGGACAAACGTGGCGACCAGCTGATCGAGCTGAGCGTGGTGATGCCCGACAAGATCGACGACGAACTGAAGCAGTTCATCCAGAACTGGCGCAATTCGCACAGCTATGACCCGCGGAAAGGAATGCCGGCATGACCCGTTCTCTGACCGAAGCCGAACTGATCGAAGCCGTCCAGAGCCTGACCTCGGAGCGGTTGTCCCGTTTCCTGTCCGCCCGGATCGTGATCCCGCGCCAGTCCGACCAGGGGCTGGTCTACGAGCGGCTGGACATGGCGCGCCTGCAACTGGCCTGCGAGCTGGACGACCAGTACGAGATGGAGCCCGACGCCCTGTCGATGGTGCTGTCGCTGATCGACCAGATACACGGTCTGCGGGCGGAACTGCGCGAGGTGCTGCGCGCCATCGACGCCCAACCCGACCCGGTGCGCAACCAGTTGGTCGAACGGATCGGAACAGCGCGGTTCCGTCGCAGTTAGAGCCTGCGTGCAAGGCTGGTTTGCCCTTCTGGAGTCGGTGGTTTTACCTTAGAAGGCGCCATCGAGTCGGAACCGGGTGCTGCGATGACACGGACCAAGTCGGAATTGCTGATGCCTGCGGGCAATCTGCGCAAGCTGAAACTGGCCATCCTGTACGGGGCGGACGCGGTCTATCTTGGAACGCCCGACATGTCCCTGCGCACCAAGTCCGAGTTTTCGCTGGACGAGGTGATCGAAGGGGTCGCGTTCTGCCACGCGCATGGACGCCGCGCCTATCTGACGCTGAACCTGTTCTCGCACAACAAAGACATCCCAAAGCTGGATCAATACATCGACACCGTCCGCAAGGTACGGCCCGACGGGTTGATCATCGCCGACCCCGGCGTGTTCCAGTACGTGCGCGACCGCGCGCCCGAACTGCCGCTGCATATCTCGACCCAGGCCAATATCTGTTCGTGGCTGTCGGTGAAGTTCTGGCAGGATCAGGGCGCGGAACTGGTGGTTCTGGCGCGCGAGGTCTCGTACCCCGAACTGGTCGAGATCCGCGAGAAATGCCCCGACATCCGGCTCGAGGCCTTCGTGCACGGTGCAATGTGCATGACCTATTCGGGCCGCTGCCTGCTGTCGAACTTCATGGCCGAGCGCGGCGCCAACCAGGGCAACTGCGCCAATTCCTGCCGCTGGAACTATGCGCTGAAGCTGCGCCTGAAGGACGGCACCCATCAGGAACTGCGGATCACCGAGGAAAACGCCGACCTGTTCGAATTCCTGCTGGAAGAAGGCTGCCGCCCGGGTGAACTGATGCCGATCGAAGAGGATGATCGCGGCTCGTACATCCTCAATTCGCGCGATCTGTGCATCATGCCCAAGCTGGACGAATACCTGAAGATCGGTGTCGACAGCCTCAAGGTCGAAGGGCGCGGCAAGTCGGAATATTATGCCGCCATCGTCGCGCGCGCCTATCGCATGGCCATCGACGACTATTATGCCGACCCCGAGAACTGGGACCCGAAACCCTATATGCGCGAGTTGGAGACCGTGGGAAACCGCGGCTATACGCTGGCCTTTCACGAGGGGCGGCTGACCAATTACGCGCATGATTACGAGCACACCGCGACCATCGCCCAATGGGAATATGCCGGGCTGGTGACCGACGTGACCGAGGATGCGTTCCTGGTCGAGGTGAAGAACAAGCTCGAACCCGGCGACGTGCTGGATTTCGTCTCGCCCATCTCGCGCGAGACGGTCCTGCTGCGCGTCTACGAGTTCGAACGCGCCAGCGACGGAGCCAAGCTGGACGTGGTGCATGGCAGCACGAAAACCGTGATCCGCCTGCCGTTTGCCCTGTTCGATCACGAAGACCCCGACGACCTGCGCGCCTGTTTCCCGGTATATTCGGTCCTGCGCAAGGAACGTGCCCTGACCGACGAACATTGGAGCCGCATCCGCTTTGACAAGCTGGTGCAGGGGTTGGAAACCTCGGGGCGCGACAATCCCGCGGCCTATGCGCGCCGCCGCGACGAGCTGGTGGAGAAGATCGGACAGGACGGCACCGCGCGCCGGTTCAAGACCAACCGCGTCGGCACCGAGGGTTGCTGCGGCAAGGGCTGCAACGGCTGCTTGATCTTCTGGCAGGATGACAAATACGCCCTGGCGCGTCAGGTTCTGTCGAAACGCAAGCAGGGTGAACAGCTCAGCCGGCGTGAGGCCGCCGCCCTGAAACTACCCGGTGACGCGGCCCGCGATCAGTTGCCGACGCGGTAATCCTCTGGCACGAAGAACGTATAGTCGCGGTCAGCGACCGCTTCGTGGCAGACATGGCAATAGGCAACCGCCCCCGCGCGATCCCCCATCGTGTCGCCGAACAGCGACCCGTCGGGCATCACCATGACATAGCGCCAGTCGGCGGTGTCGGGGCTGGTGCCTTCTGGCAGTTTCTCCATCACGAACAGGGCGCCGGGATGCACCCGGCCCTCATCCGTGACGGTCATGCTGTCCTTGGCCAAGACCGAGCCCACGGGCAAATCTTCCCCCGGTTGCAACGTGCCATAATTGTGGGCCATCCGGTTGGCATAGCTGTTGACGTAGCGCTGCCCATGCGTGGCCGACAGGTACGGTGCGTCGTTGAACAGCGGCCAGTGCTGATAGTTCATCAGTTGATCCAGATGCGCGGTGGCATATCCGCGATCCATCTGTTTCTTCAGGGCGCGATAATGCTGCTGCGCGTCCTCTTTGCTCAGCTCCGCCGGGTTCTCGATCGCCAGATGCGCCTCGGTCTCGTTGGATTGCGCCCATGAAATGGCGGCGCCCGATGCCACCAACGCGGCGGTCATGCAGATCGTTGACAGTTTCGTCAGTGCGTTCATGTATTGGCCCACCCTGTTCAAGGCTTGCCTGAATTCCGCAGATTTCCCCGACAAATAGGAGCGGACTGGTCGAAACGCACCAGAAAACGGACTGTCCAACTCACCGTCTTGTGCGCAGATTTCACGTGCGCGCAACAGCGCACGTCTCATGGCTCAAGACTACCAAATCCGGCGATAAAATTACAGACCATTTGCCCGCGAACCCGCGGGCGTCGAATCAACCTTTCAGCCCGGCCTCGGCCTCGATCTGGCGGCGCGATTTGCGGGCGCGCTCGGTGGCCGATTTCAACTGACCGCAGGCGGCCATGATGTCGTCACCCCGCGTCTTGCGGATGGGCGAGGCGTACCCGGCCTGATAGATGATGTTGGCAAAGGCCCGGATCCGGTTGTTCGAGCTGCGCTTGTAGGGCGCGCCCGGCCATTCGTTGAACGGGATCAGGTTGATCTTGGCCGGAATGTTGTGGCGCTTGATATGGTCGATCAGGCGATGGGCGTCCTCGTCGCTGTCGTTCACGCCGTCCAGCATCACGTATTCAAAGGTGATCCGCTCGGAATTCGACGCGTTGGGATAGCTAGCCAGAGCCTGCAGCAGTTCCTCGATGTTCCAGCGCTTGTTGATCGGCACCAGAACGTCGCGCACCTCGTCTGTGGTGGCGTGGAACGAGATCGCCAGCAAGCAACCGATCTCTTCCGCCGTGCGGGCGATCTCGGGAACCACGCCCGAGGTCGACAGGGTGATACGCCGGCGCGATAGAGAAATGCCCTCGGGGTCCATCGCGATCTTCATCGCGTCGCGGACGTTTTCGAAATTGTAAAGCGGCTCGCCCATGCCCATCAGCACGATGTTCGACAGCAGGCGCGTCTCGTTCTTGGGCGCGCCCGGGGTGGGCCATTCGTCCAGATCGTCGCGCGCCATCATCACCTGACCGATGATCTCGGCGGCAGTCAGGTTGCGTACCAGCTTCTGCGTTCCGGTGTGGCAGAACGAACAGGTCAGCGTGCAGCCCACCTGCGAAGAGATGCACAACGTGCCGCGATCCTCTTCGGGGATGTAGACGACCTCGACCTCGTGCCCACCGGCGATGCGCACGAGGTACTTGCGGGTGCCGTCGGACGAGATCTTGCGGGTGACGACCTCGGGGATTTCGATCACGAAATGCTCGGCCAGCTGCGCGCGATAGGCCTTGGCCAGATTGGTCATCTGGTCAAAGTCGCGCACACCCCATTGATAGATCCACTGCCAGATTTGGTTCACCCGCATCTTGGCCTGCTTTTCCGGGGTGCCGTGTTCGATCAGAACCTCGCGCAGCCGGTCGCGGGTCAGACCGACAAGGTTGATCTTTCCCTCGGGCAGTTTGCGGGGAATGGTCACGACATCCTGGGTGATCGGCGCTTTGGCGGTCATGGTGGTTCTCGGGCGTTCTGGCTTGGGATGCGCCTCTATATAGGAACGCCGGCAAAGATCAAAAGGATTCGTGCAACTCGGGTGTCAGTTCACGTACCGCAGCAGTTCGGTCACCCGGGTCCGCCCCAGCTCGACCCGGCACGAGGTGATCGCGATACCCGTTCCCGATCCACCACCATAGGACGCACCCACCGCCTCGCATTGCGCGTCGCGATAGGCCTGCCACGCGGCTTGAGAGGCCTCGAGCGCAGGCAGCGCGACGGTGCGCCCGGTGACCTCGTCCAGTTCCTTCGCAGCATTGGCCGCGAGACCGAAGGCCTGCACCAAAGCGGCCTCGACATTGGCTTCAGCCTGACCGACGCAGGCGCCGATCTCAACCTGCGATCCGGCATCGGTGCATTCCAATGCGGGGTCCGCGAAAACCGATGCCGGCACACATATCACTGCCCAAACCCAACGCATGGCTAGCCCCTTTATCGCTGTGCACTGAAACGAACGTTAGCACGGCAGAAGGGTTTGGGCACGATTCATGCGTCCGTTGCTATTACAGCCCCGCCGGCGGGATGTAACAATCCTCGGCGTCCAGTTTCTTGACCGGATCGTTCGGGCCGCACTGCTCACCCGTGACCGGATAGGTGTCGGCGGATTTCTCGCAGGCGCTCAGAACGGCGGCGGCAGCGACCAGAAGAACAAGGAATGGTTTGGTGGTCATGGCGTGGCTCCTTTGGTTTGAACTGAACCGGATTGTTCAGGTTCAAGCCGCTTCGGCCTTGATACGGATCAAATCGAGCCGGCGACGTAGCGGAAACCTGCACCGAAAAAAGCTCCGCCGGATGGGCGGAGCTTTCGCATGGAGCCAAGAACGGTTCTTACTGCTGGGTGCAGCGTTTCTCGGCCTCTTCGATGGCCGCGGTGAAGCCCAGCAGCGAAAAGGTGTCCTTGGTCTGGGTTCCGCGCGCCGACCGGGCGGTCAGAACGGCTTCGGTGCCGCGTTTCATCGCGGTCACGATCTTGGCGTCATCCGCGGCGCTGGCCGGCCACGCCCATTCGCCTTCGGTGAACAGCTCGAATTCGTTGTCGTCGATCTTCAGGTTGACGGTCGATCCCGGCGCAAACGGGTATCCGCCGGTAAAGGTGACCTGCCCTTTGACCTCGGCATTCGGACGGTAGAACACGAACAGCAGAATGTCGCTGCGCCGCACCGACACGACCCGCCCGCCGCGGGTATTCACCGTTTCCTTGGGCGCCGAGACGCTCCAGCATTCGGTCGGATCGTCCTCGACGAAGACGCTCCAGTCGGTCTTTGCCGCCACCCGGTTCGTGCTTGTCGCCTGCTGGGCGATTGCGGTCGTGGCCATCCCCGCCACGCAAAGGCCCGCGATCACGCGGACGAGCTTCGATCTCATCTGTTCAGCCTCCTGGCTCGACCCACACCTCAACTCCACCCCGGATGGCCGCGAACCCTAACGGTCCGTCTGTTGCAGTTGCGCATCCGGATGATTGCCGACATACACACACTAACGCAGGTTTCGCCACAGGCGAAAGGGCGATTGGCAGAATTTTGCGCACATTCCGGAGGGACGACATGACGCAACCCGTACCGATGACCGAACTATGGCGCGGACCGCTGTTGGAGAGCCTTCATCTGGGCCATGCGGTGATCTGCGACGACAGCGGTCAGATCGTGCGCAGTTGGGGCGATCCGAATGCGGTGATCTATCCGCGGTCGTCGGCCAAGATGATCCAGGCGCTGCCGCTGGTCACCTCGGGCGCGGCGGCCAAATACGGGCTGGGCTCCGAGCACCTAGCACTGGCCTGCGCCTCGCACAACGGCGCAGCGATCCATACCGAACGCGTGACCGCATGGCTGGATCATCTGGGCCTTTCCGAGCCCGATCTGCGCTGCGGCCCGCAGGAGCCGGCCGACATGGCCGCGCGCGACGGCCTGATCCTGGCCGATGACACGCCCTGCCAGATCCACAACAACTGCTCGGGCAAGCATTGCGGGTTCCTGACCCTTGCCCGGCACATGGGTGCAGGCCCCGAATATATCGAGATCGACCACCCCGTGCAGCAGGCCTGCCTGTCGGCTTTCGAAGAGACCACGGGCGAGGATAGCCCATGCTACGGGATCGACGGCTGCTCGGCGCCCAATTTCGCCACTTCGCTGGTGGGGCTGGCACGGTCGATGGCGTGGTTTGCCTCAGCCGGCGACCGGTCGGACCGGGCCAGCGACGCGGCCCTGCAATTGACCCGGGCGATGGTCGCCCACCCCGAGTTGGTGGCCGGGGAAACCCGCGCCTGCACCGAACTGATGCGCGCGATGAACGGGCGTGCCGCGATCAAGACCGGGGCCGAGGCCGTATTTGTCGCGATCATCCCGGAAAAGAAGATGGGCGTGGCGTTGAAGATCACCGATGGCGCCACCCGCGCCAGCGAATGCGCGATCGCCGCCATTCTCGTCAGCCTCGGCGTGCTCGAAGCCGATCACCCGGCCACGCGCAAATTCATGAACGCCACGCAATACAGCCGCCGCGGGCTGGAATGCGGCGTGATCCGCCCCGCGCCGGGTTTCCCCGGGTAAGGGTCACATCTCGATCTCGTGGATCTCGGCCACCTCGACCGAGCCCGAGCCGTTGACCACCATGGGGCAGCCCTTGGCCATCTCGGTGGCGGCTTCGATGCTGTCGGCCTTGACCACGGTAAAGCCCGAGGCCGGGTTGGCCCCGCCATTGTCGGTCACGCCATCGGCGCTGACGGTATAAGATTGGCCCACCGGGTTGCCGGGGATTTCCAGCGCCGGCCCCATGTTCTGGAACCACGCGCCCCAGGCGGCCATGGCGGCTTCGATCTCGGCCGGGTCGGTCGGCGTGGTGCCACCGTGGTAGACAAACAGGTACTGAGGCATTTTCTGGTCTCCCTTTTGGTCAGACAGGGTTGGCAAGCCGGGCTTCCAGCTTGCGCAGCGACGAGGTCCAGCCGCTTTCATGATTGGCCGAGACGTCGTCATCGCCCAGATCGCGGTGATCGAGGATCAGGCGCGCCCCGGTGCCGGTCGGCTCGACCGTCAGCGTTACATGGCTCTCGGCGCCGCGTTGGTCCTGGTCGTCATGCCAGCCCCAGGTGAACCCGACCGAGTTCGGCGGGTCCACATGGGTCACATGCCCGGACACCTTGAACCGCTGCCCGTCGCCATTGACCATGACCGAATACCACGGACCAAGGCGCGAGAAATCCAGGTCGTGCTCCGGCACCTCGACCCCTTCAGGGCCCCACCACTGCAACAATCTGGTTCCGTCGCTGATCCAGACGAACAGGGTTTCGGCGCTGACCGGAAAGTCGCGCACCAGCTTCAGGTCGGCCATGAGGGGTCCTCCTGCAGAATGTCGCCCAGGCGGTCCAGGCTTGCCTCCCAGAACTTGCGTTTCGAGATGGTCCATTCGGCAATCGCCCGCAGCCCCTCGGGGCGGATCGAATAGATCCGCTGGGTGCCGTTGACGCGCAGGCTCACCAGCCCGGCCTGCCGCAAAACCTTCAGGTGCCGGGAAATGGCCGCGCCGGACATACCCTTGCCCCGGGCAAGGTCGCCTGCGGGCAGTTCGCCCTGATCCATCAGTTGTTCAACGATCGTGAATCGGGTCGGGTCGGACAGGGCCGAAAAGGCATCGAGCAGCGTGTTCATGCCCATTGTTTAACACGAATGTTAAACAATGAAAACCCGAAACCGTCGGATCAGCCCTGCGCAAAATCCGATCGGGCATATCCCTGCAGGTACAGCAGCGCGGTCAGGTCGCCATGGTTGATGCGCACGTCACACTGCGCGGCGACCGAGGGTTTGGCGTGCAAGGCCACCCCCGTCCCGGCACGCTCCAGCATGCCCAGATCATTCGCCCCGTCGCCCACGGCGATCACCTCGGCCTCGGAAATACCCAGCCGGGCCGAAATCTGTTCCAGCGCCTCAACCTTGGCCTGACGGCCCAGGATCGGGCGCTGCACGTCACCTGTCAGCTTGCCGTCCGCCGCCAGCAGCGTGTTGGCGCGGTTCTCGTCAAAACCCAGCAGCTCGGCCACGCGGGCCGTGAACGCGGTGAACCCGCCCGAGACCAGCGCGGCATAGCCGCCATTGGCCCGAATCGTAGCAACCAGTTCTCGGCCGCCCGGCATCAGGGTGATGCGTTGGTTCAGCACCCGGTCGATCACCGACACGTCCAGCCCCTTCAGCAGGCCCACCCGCTCGGTCAGCGCGCCTTCGAAATCCAGTTCGCCATTCATGGCGCGGGCAGTGATGTCCTTGACCCGCTCGCCCACCCCGGCCTCGTCGGCCAGTTCGTCGATGCATTCCTGCTGGATCATCGTGCTGTCCATGTCGGCCAACAGCATCTTCTTGCGGCGGCCCTGGGCCGGCTGCACCACCAGATCGACGCCTAGTTTCTGCAGGTCGGCCCAGACATCCCAGCGGTTTTCCGGAACCGCCGGCAGAGTAAATTCGGCCGCCTCGTCGGGGCTCAGCCACTGGATGTCGCCCCCACCCCAGGCATTGCGCAACGCGTCGATCAGCGCCCCGTCCAGCGACGGCGTCTTGGGGTTGGTCAACAGGGTGGCTACGTACATCTTGATCCTCCGGAAGCCTGCCCTGCGCATATCGCAGGCGCAGCATTTCCGCCAGAGGCCAATTCCGCGCCGCTACCCCAGAATGCCCGGCAGGCGCAGCCCGTGTTCGCGGGCGCAGTCCTTGGCGATGTCATAACCCGCATCCGCATGGCGCCACACGCCCGAGGCCGGGTCGTTCCACAACACCCGCTCCAGCCGCCGCGCGGCGTCCTCGGTGCCGTCAGCGCAGATCACCACGCCCGCGTGTTGACTGAAGCCCATGCCGACCCCGCCGCCGTGATGCAGCGACACCCAGGTCGCGCCGCTGGCGGTGTTGATCAATGCGTTCAGCAGCGGCCAGTCCGACACGGCGTCGGACCCATCCAGCATCGCCTCGGTCTCGCGGTTTGGGCTGGCGACCGAGCCGCTGTCCAGGTGATCTCGGCCGATGACGACCGGTGCGCTCAGCTCTCCATTCGCGACCATCTCGTTGAAGGCCAGCCCGGCCCGGTGCCGGTCGCCCAGCCCGATCCAGCAGATCCGCGCGGGCAGACCCTGAAACGCGATCCGGTCACGGGCCATGTCCAGCCAGCGATGCAGATGCTCGTTCTCGGGGAACAGCTCTTTCATCTTGGCGTCGGTCTTGTAGATATCCTCGGGGTCGCCCGACAGCGCGCACCAGCGGAACGGGCCGATGCCACGGCAGAACAGCGGGCGGATATAGGCCGGGACGAATCCGGGAAAGGCAAAGGCGTTCTCCAGCCCCTCGTCCTGCGCCACCTGCCGGATGTTGTTGCCGTAATCCAGCGTCGGCACGCCCGCGTTCCAGAAATCGACCATCGCCGCGACATGCTGCTTCATCGAGGCGCGCGCGGCCTTTTCCACCGCTTTAGGGTCTGTTTCCCGCTTTTCGCGCCACTGCGCCAGAGTCCAGCCCAGCGGCAGATACCCGTTGATCGGGTCGTGGGCGCTGGTCTGGTCGGTCACGATGTCGGGGCGCATCCCGCCCGCGGCCATGCGGCGGTAAATCTCAGGGAAGATCTCGGCCGCATTGCCCAGCAGACCCACGGATTTCGCCTCGCCCGCCTTGGTCCAGCGGTCGATCATGGCGAGCGCCTCGTCCAGCGTTTCGGCCTTCTCATCCAGGTATTTGGTGCGCAGACGGAAATCGATGCTGTCGGGGTTGCATTCCACCGCCAGACAGCAGGCCCCGGCGAAGACTGCCGCCAGGGGCTGTGCCCCGCCCATGCCGCCCAGCCCCCCGGTCAGGATCCATCGCCCGGTCAGGTCGCCGCCATAGTGCTGGCGCCCGGCCTCGGCGAAGGTTTCATAGGTGCCCTGAACGATGCCCTGCGTGCCGATATAGATCCACGACCCGGCCGTCATCTGGCCGTACATCATCAAGCCCTTCCGATCCAAATCGTTAAAGTGGTCCCAGGTCGCCCAATGCGGCACGAGGTTGGAATTGGCGATCAGAACCCGCGGCGCGTCCTTGTGCGTTCGGATGATCGCCACCGGCTTGCCGGACTGCACGATCAGGGTCTCGTCGGCCTCGAGATCCTTCAAACTGGCTACAATAGTGTCGAAATCTTTCCAGGTTCGCGCCGCACGGCCGATGCCGCCATAGACTACCAATTCGTGCGGGTTTTCGGCAACGTCGGGGTGGAGGTTGTTCATCAGCATCCTCAACGGGGCCTCGGTCAGCCAGCTTTTGGCATTCAGGTCCGGCCCGGTCGGTGGAAAGACGTCACGGGTGTTCTTGCGCGGGTCACTCATTTCGGGGCTCCTTTTTCGGCCAGTGCGCCCGACAAGGCCAAGGCACGCAGGCGGTCAAGCATCTCTTGCAGGTGCGGGCGCAGGCGTTCAGCCCGGTCCGCGCGCCAGGTCCAGGGCGGGGTCTCGTCCATATAGGCGCGTTGGGCGATCTCAATCTGGATCGCATGTATGCCCTTGTCCGGGCGGCCATAGTGCCGGGTGGTCCAACCGCCCTTGAATCGGCCGTTCAGCACCGCGGTACAGCCCGACGCCTGAGCCACGGCATCCACCGCCTGCGCGACCTCGGGTGCGCAGGTGGTGCCGTCATTGGTGCCCGTGTTGAACACCGGCAACTCTCCGTCGAATAGGAAGGGGATCAGGGACCGGATCGAGTGGCAGTCGAACAGGATCACCACGCCATGCCTGGCCCGCACCCGCTCCAATTCTTCCTGCAACGCGGCGTGATAGGGAGCGTGGAACTTTTCGCGCCTCTCCTCGATTTCATCTTCCGACGGTTCCTGTCCTTCCAGCCATATGGGTTGCCCGTCGAAATCGGTCAGCGGCACCAGGGTCGTCGTGTTCTGCCCCGGATAGAGCGACACGCCCGCCGGATCGCGATTGGCGTCGATCACATAGCGGTGCACGCGGGACTGAACCACCGTCGCATCGCTCAAGAGCCCTTGATAGAGCCTGTTTATGTGCCAATCCGTGTCGGCCAACGCCCGGCCGGTCTGGTTCAGGCGCGCATGGATCTCCTCGGGCACGAAGGTTCCGCCATGCGGTTGGCCCAGCACGATCGGGCTCTGCCCTTGCTGCACCTCGACCACGATCATGCCGTCACCTCCGGGAGCGGTACGCCCAGCGCCTCCAGGATCGCGCCGCTGGCCACAAGATCCTTGGCCTGTTCCAGTTCCGGGGCCAGGTACCGGTCCTCGGCCAAAGGCGGGATGTCGGCGCGCAGCCGCGCAATCACCCGCTGCAAGGGCGCGCTGGTGACTAGCGGGGCGCGGAACTCGACGCCCTGAGCGGCGCAGAGCAGCTCGATCCCCAGAATGTGGTTGAGGTTTTCCACCATACGCGTCAAACGCCGCGCACCGTGGGCGGCCATCGAGACGTGATCTTCCTGGTTGGCCGAGGTGGGCGTGCTGTCGGTGACGCACGGGTTGGCCAGATGCTTGTTTTCGCTCATCAGCGCGGCGGTCGTGACCTCAGCGATCATGAAGCCGGAATTCAGACCCGGGTCGGGGGTCAGGAATGGCGGCAGGTCGAAGCTGAGAGTCGGATCCACCATCAAGGCGATCCGGCGCTGCGCGATGGCACCGATCTCGGACAAGGCCAGTGCAATCATGTCGGCGGCAAACCCCACCGGTTCAGCGTGAAAATTGCCGCCCGAGACGATCGTGTCGGGATCGGACAGCACCAGCGGGTTGTCGGTGGCCGCGTTGGCCTCGGTCTGCAAGGTCGCGGCGGCCTGCCGGATCACGTCGATCGCGGCACCGGTGACCTGCGGCTGACAGCGGATGCAATACGGGTCCTGCACGCGACTGTCACCCTCGCGATGGCTTTCACGGATTTCCGAGCCCTGCAACACGGCGCGCATGGCGCTGGCGGCCTCTATCTGGCCGCGATGACCGCGCAGAGCGTGAATCTCGGGTTGAAGCGGCGCAGTGGACCCCATGATGGCATCGGTCGAAACGGCCGAAACGACCAGCGCGTTTTGCGCCGCGCGCCAGCCTTCGAACAGGCCCGCCAAGGCGTAGGCTGTCGAAAACTGGGTGCCGTTGATGAAGGCCAAGCCCTCCTTCGGCCCCAGCTGAACAGGCTCTAACCCGGCTTTTTTCAAGGCTTGGGCGCCCGGCATGACCGTACCGTCCAGTTCGGCTTTGCCTTCACCGATGACCACCGCCGTCATGTGGGCCAGCGGCGCCAGATCACCCGAGGCCCCGACCGAGCCCTGCGCCGGGATCACCGGGGTCACGCCACGGGCGAGCATCTGTTGCAGCAGGTCCACCAGCGCCCACCGCACGCCGGATGCGCCGCGCCCGAAGGACAACAGCTTGAGCGCCATCATCAGGCGCGCCAATCGCCGCGGCACCGCCGGGCCAACCCCGCAGCAATGGCTGAGGATCAGGTTGCGCTGCAGCGCCGAGGTGTCCTTGGCCGCGATCTTTAGGCTGGCCAGCTTGCCGAAACCGGTATTCACGCCATAGACGGGCTGGTCACCGGCGGCGGCCTCGGCGATGCGAGCGGCGGCGGCCTCGACAGCCGGGCGACAGCAATGATCCAGAACCACCGGCGTTTCGTTCCAGTAGATGTCCGCCAGTTGGGCCAGCGAGACCTGTCCCGGAACCAAGGTCAGAGCGCTCATGCCTCCCCTCCGAAAATGCGTGCGTGCAGCGGGTTGAACCCGATCCGATAGGCCAGCTCGGCCGGGTGAGAGACGTCCCAAACAGCCAGATCCGCCCGCTGGCCAGGCGCAATCGTACCGGCATCGGCCAGCCCAAGCGCGCGGGCGGCATTGCGGGTGACCCCGGCTAGTGCCTCGGCCGGGGTCATGCCAAACAGGGTGCAGCCCATGTTCATCGACAGCAGCAGCGACGTCAGCGGCGAGGACCCCGGATTGCAATCGGTGGCCAGGGCCATCGGCACCCCGGCCTTGCGGAACAGGTCGATCGGCGGGGCCTGCGTTTCCCGCAGCGTGTAGAACGCGCCGGGCAGCAGAACCGCAGTCGTTCCGGCCTCGGCCATGGCGTCCACCCCTGCGGCGTCCACATATTCGAGATGATCGGCCGACAGGGCGCCGTAGGACGCCGCCAGCCGGGCCCCGCCCAGATTCGACAATTGCTCGGCATGCAGCTTGACCGGCAGCCCCAGCTCACGCGCGGCGTCGAACATCCGCGCGATCTGAGCCGTATCGAAGGCGATTCCCTCGCAGAACCCGTCGACCGCGTCGATCAGCCCCTCGGCATGGGCCGCGCGCAGGGTCGGGATGCAGACCGTGTCGATATAGGCGTCCGCGCGCCCGTTGAATTCGGGCGGGATCGCGTGCGCGCCCAGAAAGCTGGTCATTACCCGAACCGGGCGCAGCTGCGGGATCTGACGGGCCACGCACAACATGCGCAGCTCCGCTTCTGGCTCCAGACCATAACCCGACTTGATCTCGATGCAGGTCACCCCTTCGGCGATCATGGCATCGACGCGGGGCAAGGCGGTGTCCAGCAACTCCTGCTGGCTGGCCGCGCGAGTGGCCGCCACCGTGGACAGGATACCGCCACCGGCCCGGGCGATATCGGCGTAAGAGGCACCGTTCAGACGCATCTCGAACTCGGCGGCGCGATTGCCGCCAAACACGACATGAGTGTGCGGGTCGATCAGGCCCGGCGTGATCAGGCGATCCCGGTAATCAATGACCGGGCCGGCCTGTCGCGCCAAGGGGTCCTGCCAAGATCCCACCCAGTCTATCCGGTCGCCGTTCAGCACGATGACGGCATCCTCGATCAGGCCATAGGGCGACGCGCCTTCGGCCATGGTCGCAACGTGCTGACAGCGGAGGACAGTTTTTTCGGCCATGGCGATTCTTTTGGACTCCCGTTGCAGTTGGATTTTTCGTATACGGGTAAAAGTCTAAAGTCTACACAAATTGAACGCAGTATGATGATACACGCAAAAACCGCTTTGTTAGGCTATAATTGGGTTCCGAACCTGCGGGTGGAAATCACCGAAGGGCGGATTGCCGGGCTGCAGGCCAACGTCCCGCCCGCGCCCGGTGATACATGCGTCGATCTCTTGCTGCCGGCCCTGTCGAACCTGCACAGCCACAGCTTTCAACGCACCATGGCCGGGATGACCGAGACCCGGACCGCTGGCCGGGAAAGCTTCTGGAGCTGGCGGCAGCTGATGTACCGGTTTCTGGAGAACCTGACGCCTAGGCATATCGAGGCCATCGCCGCCCTGACCTTCCTTGAGATGCAGGAGGCCGGATATGCTGCGGTCGGCGAGTTCCACTATGTCCATCACCAACCCGGCGGCGCGCCCTATGCCGATCTGTCCGAACTGAGTCAGCGCATCTTTGCCGCCGCGCAGCAGACGGGGATCGGGCTGACCCATCTGCCGGTGCTCTATACCTTTGGCGGAGTCCGGCAAGAGGCTTTGACCGGCGGGCAAATGCGGTTCGGCAACGATCTGGTCCGCTATCTGGACCTGCTCGACGCGACCCGGGACCGGGCCCGACAGGCCCCGGCCGACACCGTTGTCGGCATCGCCCCGCATTCGCTGCGGGCCACCCGCCCCGGCGACCTTTGCGCCCTGATCGACAACGTCCCGGACGGCCCTGTTCACATCCACATCGCCGAGCAGGTGAAAGAGGTTCAGGACGTGCAGGCCGCTTTGGGCAGCCGTCCGGTGGAGTGGTTGCTGAACACCCTGCCGGTCGATGACCGCTGGTGCCTCGTCCACGCCACCCATATGACGCCCGGCGAAACCCGGGCCCTAGCACGGTCGGGCGCCGTGGCGGGGCTGTGCCCGATCACCGAGGCCAATCTGGGCGACGGTATTTTCGAAGGTCCGACCTTTGTTGGTGAGAACGGGAGGTTCGGGGTTGGATCAGACTCTAACATTCGGATTTCGCTGCCCGAGGAACTGCGGACCCTCGAATATTCGCAACGCCTACGCGACCGCACGCGGGCGGTTCTGGTGCGGGGCGAAGGCTCGGTCGGGCATGCACTGTATACAGGTGCGGCCCAAGGCGGCGCGCAGGCGCTTGGGCGCGACGCCGGCGAAATCGCCCCAGGCAAGCTGGCCGATCTGGTGGCCATCGACCGCGCGCACCCGACCCTGTGCGCACTGCGAGACGACCAACTGCTGGACGGGCTGTGTTTCGCGGCCCCCGACGGGCTGGTAACCGATCTGTGGTCGGCCGGCCGCCACATGGTCCGCGCCGGGCGCCACGTCGCGCGCGACACGATCATCCCCGCCTATCGCCGGGCCATTGCCGATCTGCTGTCCCGAGTCTAATCAACTCCAACACCAAGCCGAGCGCCCTATGACCCAAAGCCCCGAGACCACCAGCTACAAGGACATCAAACAGACCGTGCTAGGCCGCATCCGTTCCGGCGAATGGCGGCCCGACACACTGCTGCCCAACGAAGAGGAACTGGCGGTCGAGTTTTCCTGCACCCGCACCACGGTGAACCGCGCGCTGCGCGAACTGGCCGAGGAGGGTTTCCTGGAACGCCGCCGCAAGGCGGGCACCCGCGTGTCCAGCGCCCCGCAGCGGCAGGCCCGCTTTACCATCCCGCTGGTACGCGACGAGGTCGAGGCCATGGGCGGCACCTATCGGTATGCACTGGTCTCGGCGCTGACTGAGACCGCGCCAGAATGGCTGGGGGCGCGGCTGGCGCTTACACCGAGGCAGCGCGTGGTGCATGTGCGCTGCATGCACTATTCCGGCAACACCCCCTTTCAGTTCGAGGACCGCTGGATCGTCATCGACAGCGTGCCGCAGGTCGAACAGGCAGATTTCTCCGCCATCGGCCCGAATGAATGGCTGGTGCAGACGGTCCCCTTCACCAATGTCGAACTGTCCTTTCTGGCCAGCCGGGCCGACGCCACGCTGGCCGGTTTTCTGGACGTGACCGAAGGCGAGCCGGTCTTTACCGCCGAACGCATCACATGGCTGCAGGGCGCACCTGTGACGCTGGCCAAGATGTATTTTGCCGCTGGCTATCGCATGACCACCCGGCTCTGATGCAAAAAGGCCCACAACAGGGTCTTTACCAGCGGCGCAATCCGATACAGGGTCCGGATCGGCAGCACCGCAATCAGGAGGACCCGAAATGGCCAACCCGCTTTATGATCGTCTGTTCGGCATCCATGCGGGCAAAGACACGCCGTTTCTGCATCTTCCGGACGGCCGTACGCTGACCCATGCCGCGTTTCTGGACATGGCGGCGCGGGTGGCCAATGCGCTGACGGGGCTGGGGCTGGAACCGGGCGACCGGGTGGCGGTTCAGGTCCACAAATCGCCCGAGGCGCTGGCGCTGTATGCGGCCTGCGTTCAAGCCGGGCTGATCTTTCTGCCGCTGAACACCGCCTATACCGGCGCCGAGCTGAGCTATTTCATCGATAACAGCGGCGCTGCGCTGGTGGTCTGCGATGCGGGTACGCTGTCCGAACTGGAGCCCATTGCCCACAGCCATGGCGCGCGGGTCGAAACGCTGAACGCCGACGGCTCGGGCAGCCTGATGCGGCGCGCGCTGGGGATGCTGCCGGCGTTTGAACCGGTGCGCCGCACTTCGGACGATCTGGCCGCGTTTCTCTATACCTCGGGCACTACCGGGCGGTCCAAGGGCGCCATGCTGACGCAGGCGAACCTGCTTTCGAACGCCGAAACGCTGGTGCAGGAGTGGCGCTTCACCGCGGATGACGTGTTGCTGCACGCGCTGCCGATCTTTCACACCCATGGCCTGTTCGTGGCCACCAATGTCATGCTGTCGGCCGGCGGGTCGATGATCTTTCTGCCGGGCTTCGATCTGGACGACATCCTGCGCCTGATGCCCAAGGCCACCTCGATGATGGGGGTGCCGACCTTCTATACTCGCCTTCTGAACGACGACCGATTCACCGGGGATCTGGCCCAACACATGCGGCTGTTCATTTCCGGCTCGGCGCCGTTGCTGGCCGAAACCCACACGCGGTTCGAGCAACGCACCGGCCACCGGATCCTGGAACGCTATGGCATGACCGAGACCAACATGAACACCTCGAACCCCTATGACGGCGAGCGCCGCGCCGGGACGGTGGGCTTTCCGCTGCCGGGGGTCGAGTTGAAGATCACCGACCCCGAAACGGGCGATCCGCTGCCGCAGGGCGAGATCGGCATGATCGAGGTGCGCGGCCCGAACGTGTTCAAGGGCTATTGGCAGATGCCCGAGAAAACCGCCGCCGAGCTGCGTGAGGACGGGTTCTTCATCACCGGTGATCTGGGCCGCATCGACGCTGACGGCTATGTGCATATCGTCGGGCGCGGCAAAGACCTGATCATCTCGGGCGGCTACAACATCTATCCCAAGGAAATCGAGCTGGTTCTGGATGAACAGCCCGGCGTGCTGGAAAGCGCAGTGATCGGCGTGCCGCACCCGGATTTCGGGGAAACCGTTCTGGGCATACTGGTGCCCGAGGCCGGCGCGGCACCGGATCTGGGCGCGATCATGGATGCGGTGAGCCAAAGCCTTGCCCGTTTTAAACATCCCCGCAAGCTGATCCTGCTGGACGAATTGCCCCGCAATACGATGGGCAAGGTGCAGAAAAACGTTCTGCGCGAGACCTACAAGGACATGTTCGCGGGCGGCTGATCAGGGGCGCAGCGGCACGCGCCCGGCTTCGGTCAGCAGCCAGCAGTCGCGCCCCCCGAACACGGCGACCCCGGTTTGGCGGCCATAGCCCGCGCCGATGTCCAGGTTGATGCGGTTCCTGTAATGGGTGGGGTGGTCCACCACCGTGTGGCCATGCACGATCAGCTTGGGGTTCGGGGTCTGACGGGCGTGAAAGCTCTGACGGAGCCAAACCAGATCATCCTCGGCCTGCGCGCTCAGCGGCACGCCCGGCCGGATGCCGGCATGAACAAAAGCAAGCTCGGGGGTCTGGTGCTTCCGCACCAGGTCTCGCAGAAATGCCTTGTGCGCAGCCGGCACCGCCGCGTGAGCCGCGCGATGCACACTCTGCAGCCGGATGCGATCTTCGAATTCGACACCATAGCTGCGCAGGGTTTCGGTTCCGCCCAGCCGCGCGTGCAGCAAGTGGTAGCCGACCAGAAGATGCGGATCATGGCACAGCTCATCCTGCAGGAACCACGCGAACATCCGGTCATGGTTGCCCAGCAGCGTGGCCCAGTTTCGCCCCGCGTCGCGCCCGGCAATCAGCCGGTCCAGCAGACCCCTGCTGTCGGGCCCCGATCGACGTAGTCGCCCAGAAACACGATCCGCACATCGCGTCCGCCATACTGCTCGATCAGGGACAGGGCGCGGTCATGCCGATGTCTCCGTTCCGGGCCGGGTTGGATTTGCGGGCCTTTGCAACGACAACGCCTGCACCGGGCGGGTGCAGGCGTCAATCGCTTTCATCCGGGTCTTGCCGGATCAGATCACGTCGAACTCCAGCGGCTTGATCTGGGTGAACAGCCCGGTTTCAGCCAGCTTGGCGCGGGCTTCAGCCGGAACCGGCTCGTCAACATACAGCAGCGCGATCGCCTCGCCACCCGCCTGGGCGCGGCCCAAGGTAAAGTTGGCGATGTTCACGCCATGCTCGCCCATGGTCTTCCCCAGGGTGCCGATGATGCCCGGCACGTCCTCGTTGGTGGTGTAGAGCATGTGCGCGCCGACCTCGGCATCGATGTTGATGCCCTTGATCTGGATGAAGCGCGGCTTGCCGTCGCTGAACACGGTACCCCCGATCGAGCGTTCGCGCTTGTCGGTCACCACGGTCACTTTGATATAGCCCTCGAAGGCGCCCGACTTGTCCTGATTGGTGGTCGAGATCTTGATGCCACGCTCTTTGGCCACGACCGGGGCCGAGACCATGTTCACCTCGGGGTTCGAGCGCTTCATGATCCCCGCTACCACCGCGCAGTTCAGCGCCGCCAGGTTCATCTGCGCCGCCACGCCGTCATACAGGATGTTGATTGCCTTGATCGGCTCGTCGGTCATCTGGCCGATGAAGCTGCCCAGATGGCCGGCCAGCTTGATCCAAGGCCCCATGACCTTGGCCTCTTCGGCGGTGACGCTGGGCATGTTCAGCGCATTCTCGACCGCGCCGGTCAGCAGATAGTTCGAGATCTGCTCGGCCACCTGCAGCGCCACGTTTTCCTGCGCTTCGGTAGTCGCCGCGCCCAGATGCGGGGTGCAGACCACGTTGGGCAGGTCGAACAGCGGGTTTTCCTTGGCCGGCTCTTCGCTGAACACGTCGAAGGCTGCTCCCGCGACATGGCCGGATTTGATCAGTTCGGCTAACGCCTCTTCGTCGACCAGACCGCCGCGGGCGCAGTTGATGATGCGCACGCCCTTCTTGGTCTTGGCCAGATTCTCGCGGCTGAGGATGTTGCGGGTCTGGTCGGTTAGCGGCACGTGCAGGGTGATGAAATCGGCCCGCGCCAGCAGCTCGTCCAGCTCGACCTTTTCCACGCCCATCTTGTCGGCCTTCTCCTGGCCCAGATAGGGGTCATAGGCGATGACCTTCATCTTCAGGCCATGCGCCCGGTCACAGACGATGCCGCCGATATTGCCGGCACCGATCACGCCCAGCGTCTTGTTGGTCAGCTCGACCCCCATGAATTTGGACTTTTCCCACTTGCCCGCATGGGTGCTGGCATTGGCCTCGGGGATTTGACGCGCCACGGCGAACATCATCGCGATGGCGTGCTCGGCGGTGGTGATCATGTTGCCGAACGGCGTGTTCATCACGATCACGCCCTTTTTCGAGGCGGCTTCCTTGTCGATATTGTCGGTGCCGATGCCGGCGCGGCCGATCACCTTCAGCTTGTCGGCTTTTTCCAGGATCTTCTCGGTGACCTTGGTGGCCGAGCGGATGGCCAGGCCGTCATAGTTGCCGATGATCTCGGCCAGCTTTTCCTTGTCCTTGCCCACGTCGGGCATGAAATCCACGTCGATGCCGCGATCACGGAAGATCTGAACCGCGGTTTCGCTGAGCTTGTCGGATACGAGTACTTTGGGGGCCATGTGCGTGGTCCTTGAATGGAATGATAACTCCGGGCCGGACACGGCCCGGATCTTGTAAGGGAAAGGGGTCAGGCGGCTTCGGCCTGGGCTGCGATCTCGGCCTCGAACGCCCATTTCAGCCAGGGCAGCATCGCCTGGATGTCGGACGTCTCGACCGTGCCGCCGCACCAGATGCGCAGCCCGGCCGGCGCATCGCGGTACGCGCCGATGTCCAGCGCCACGTTCTCGGCCTCCAGCCGCTTGGCGACCGCCTTGGCAAAGCTTGCGCCGTCGCGAATGCGCGGATCGGTGAATTTCAGGCAGACGCTGGTGTTCGACCGGGTGGCCGGGTCCTCGGCCAGGTTGTCGATCCAGTCGTTCTGGTCGCAGAATTCGAAAATCGCCTGCGCATTGGCATCGGCGCGGGCGATCAGGCCCTGCAGCCCGCCGACCGAGCGGGCCCAATCCAGCGCGAAAAGGTAATCCTCGACCGCAAGCATCGACGGCGTGTTGATGGTTGCGCCGGTAAAGATGCCCTCGTTTAGCTTGCCGCCCTTGGTCAGGCGGAAGATCTTCGGCAGCGGCCACGCAGGGGTATAGCTTTCCAACCGCTCGACCGCGCGGGGGCTGAGGATCAGCATGCCATGCGCGGCCTCGCCACCCAGAACCTTCTGCCAGCTGAAGGTGGTGACATCCAGCTTGTCCCAGGGCAGGTCCATCGCAAATGCGGCGCTGGTGGCGTCGCAGATGGTCAGGCCGGCGCGGTCATCGGCGATCCAGTCGCCATTCGGAACCCGCACGCCCGAGGTGGTCCCGTTCCAGGTAAAGACCACGTCATTGTTGAAATCGATGGTCGCCAGATCGACGATCTGCCCGTAATCGGCGGTTTTCACCTCGGCGTCGATCTTCAGCTGTTTGACCACGTCGGTGACCCAACCCGCGCCAAAGCTTTCCCAGGCCAGCATCTCGACCTTGCGTTCGCCCAGCAGCGACCAAAGCGCCATTTCCACCGCACCCGTATCCGAGGCCGGAACGATGCCGATACGATAGTCGGCCGGAATGCCCAGCACTTCGCGCGTGCCTTCGATGGCGGCCTTCAGCTTGTCCTTGCCGATGGCGGCGCGGTGCGACCGGCCCAGCGCGGCACCGGCCAGCTTGTTCAGCTCGAATGTGGGGGGTTTGGCGCAGGGGCCCGAGGAAAAACGCGGATTGGCCGGCCGCGTTGCCGGTCGTTCGATGGTCATTGGTGTTACCCTTCCAGATATACGCCCCTCGTTGGGGAGGGGTGTCCCGCGGCCAGACCTAGGGGGCCGCAGATGGACGGGCAAGCGGAAAAGACGCTTTGAATATCAAAAACGACATGGGCGGTGACGCCAAATTGGAACACAGGTTTCCGATCGGCGCATTTTGCACCCGCAGAAAGACCTCAGCGATCCAGCCAGATGGTTTCACCCGTGGCCAGAGATTGCTGTGCCGCCAGCCCCATGCGCACGGCCCACATGCCGTCGGTCAGGCTGACATCCGGGGCGTCGCGCTCACCGCGCACCAGCGCCAGAAAGCCCTGGTGCTGATAGAAGGTCGAGCCGTTGTGGTCGCCCGCCGCCAGCAGGCGCGGATCGACGGGAATGTCGCGGGCGATCGGACCTTTGGGGTCGCGCGGGCTGACGATGAGCTGCGGCACCGGCGGCTCGCCCAGATGTTCGGGCCAGAACCGGCCCGGCCCGGGGACCAGCGCCTCGATCTTGGCCTTGGGGCCGACGACCGAGATTTCCTCCTGATACCGCGCGCCCTCGGCGAACATGCAAAGTTCCAGCATCGCCCGCGCACCCGAGGCGAAATCGACGATGACATAGCCGTGGTCGAGGATGTCAGGCGTTTCGCCGTCATAGGTTTCGTCCAGATGGTTCACGGCCTGACCGCCGCTGGCGCTGATGCGCACTGGGTCGGATTGCAGGATCAGGCGCATCAGGTCGAAGAAATGACAGCATTTCTCGACGAAGGTGCCGCCCGTGTTGCGGTTGAACCGGTTCCAGTTGCCGACCTTTTCGAGGAACGGAAAGCGGTGTTCGCGGATGCTCAGCATCTTGACCCCGCCGCTGGTGTCCTGCGCCTCGGCGATCAGGGCGGCGATGGGCGGCATATAGCGGTACTCCATCGCCACCCAGATCGGACAGGGATAGCTGCGCTCGATCTCGGCCAGACGGGCCGCATCGTCGGGGTTGGTGAACAGCGGCTTCTCCACCAACAGCGGCAAGGGACGCGTTTCGGCGATCTGGGCGATCTGATCCACATGCAGATGGTTGGGGCTGGCGATGACGAGGCAGTCCAGCGCCTCGACCGCCAGCAGGTCCTGCACCGAAGCCATCATCCGGGCCCCCGGCGCAATCGCCTGCGCGGCGCGCGCCATCTCGGGGTCGGGCTCGAAAATGGCGGCCACTTGCGTGCCCTCCAGCAGGGCGATGTTGTGCAGGTGTTCCTGCCCCATCATGCCACATCCGATCAGCCCGTAATTGATGGTCCGGGTCATGCGCGTTTCCTCGTCATTTCAGTCGTTGGACGTAAGTTGCCCGGTCCGGGTCGAACCAGGTTTTCGAAAACTCGACGGGTTCAGGCCGTTCCGACCAGCTGAACCGCTCGATGTAACCGACGGTCTCGCCCGCCGGCCGGGTGAAGTTCGCAGGGGTCCAGTCGGGCAGCCGCCCGACCGAAACCCGATCCTCGGCGCGGGTGATCCAGAACCCAAGCTGCTGCTGGTAATAGCGATAGAGCGAGTCCGACAGCAGCCGCCGGTCGATCAGACCGGCTGATTCGTCCAGCCAGATCTCCTCGACCGCGATGATTGTGTCATTCAGATAGCGCATCCGCCGCACGCGCGACCCGCGCCGTGAGGTGCCGAAATCGGGCAGGTCGGCGGGCTTGTCCAAGTGATCGACCGACAGGATGTCGGCGCGCGGCAGGCCGCCGCCCTCGGGCAGCTCCAGCCGGAACATGGCATAGACGCTGTTCTGGGACCCAGTCTCGCGCACGTAGTTGCCCGAGCCCTGGATCCGCTCGAGCATCCCCTTTTTTTCCAGCTCGGCGAGCGATTTTCGCAGCGTTCCGACCGAGACGTTCAGCTGCGCCGCCATGTCCCGCTCGGGCGGCAGACGCTCGCCATCGATCAGCCGGCCGGCGGCGATGTCGCGGATCAGCAGCTCGGCGATCTGCACATAGATCGGCAGGGCGTTGGGGTTTCTGGTGGATGGGGGCACGCGGGCGCTTCACTTGGTCGCAGAAAAAATTGATACACTATTGATCTACATCAATGTGGTTGCTACGCAAGAGAAAAGTTGAGCCCGGCAGGAGAGAGAATCAGATGACGATCGTCCCCATCACATCCCCCGATCTGGATGCGGCCGAGGTTTCGTGGTTCGCGGCGCTGTGCTCGGACGATTATCAGTTTCTCGGTGTGCCCGACGGCGATCTGCGCTCCAGCTGGGAACATTGCTCGGGCATCGTGAAAGAGGCCGAGGCGCAGGGCTTCCGCAACATCCTGTGCCCGTCCTCGTATCAGGTGGGGCAGGACACGCTAAGTTTCGTGGCCGGCTGCGCCCCGATCACAGAAAAGATCAACCTTTTGGCCGCCGTGCGCTGCGGCGAGATGCAGCCGATCATGCTGGCACGCACGATCGCGACGCTGGATCACATGCTGAAGGGGCGGCTGACGGTCAACATCATCTCGTCGGATTTTCCGGGCGAAAAGGCCGAGAGCAGCTATCGCTACCAGCGCTCGCGCGAGGTGGTCGAGATTTTGAAACAGGCCTGGACGCAGGATGAGATCAATTATCAGGGTCAGGTCTACAATTTCTCGGGCCTGACGACCGATCCGGCCAAACCCTATCAGATCGGCGGGCCGCTGCTGTATTTCGGGGGCTATTCGCCCGATGCGCTGAAGCTGTGCGGCCAGCATTGCGACGTATATCTGATGTGGCCCGAAACCAAGGACCAGCTGGCCGAGCGGATGAAGGCCGTACACGCGGTGGCCGACGAGTACGGCCGCACGCTGGATTATGGCCTTCGGGTACACATGATCGTGCGCGACACCGAGGCCGAGGCCAAGGAATATGCCGACTATATCGTGTCGAAACTGGATGACGAATACGGCCGCGCAATCCGCGAACGGGCGCTGGACGCCACCTCACTAGGTGTTTCGCATCAGGCCAGGAACCGCGAGCTGGCGGACAAATACGGCTATGTCGAGCCGGGCCTGTGGACGGGCGTCGGCCGGGCGCGGTCAGGCTGCGGCGCGGCGCTGGTGGGGTCGACAGACCAGGTGCTGTCGAAGATCGAAGAGTATCAGAAGATGGGCATCCGCGCCTTCATCTTCTCGGGATATCCGCATATGGACGAGGCCCGCCATTTCGGCGCCCGTGTGATGCCACATCTGAAAACCTGCTCCCTTCCCGAAGCCTATGGAAGGGTCCCTGCTGACACCCCGGCGACGCCGCTGGGCAACGGAGTTCGT
Source organism: Ruegeria sp. BHSB172 (assembly GCF_059613165.1). Lineage (NCBI taxonomy): Bacteria > Pseudomonadati > Pseudomonadota > Alphaproteobacteria > Rhodobacterales > Roseobacteraceae > Ruegeria > Ruegeria sp. BHSB172. The sequence goes on along the minus strand of NZ_JBXWRZ010000012.1, from coordinate 38,769 downwards.
CGTTGATGCAACGTATCAAGCTTTCTGACACCCTGGAGCTGAGCCGCCTTGTCTATGGCATGTGGCGGCTGGGCGATGACAGCGATACCTCGGCCGCGCATGTGGCGGCCAAGATCCACGCCTGTCTGGATCAGGGCATCACCAGTTTCGATCAGGCCGACATCTATGGCGACTATGGCGCCGAGGCGATTCTGGGCAGCGCCCTGCGCGCCAATCCCGGCCTGCGGGATCGGATGGAGATCGTCACCAAATGCGACATCGTCGCCCCCTGCGGGCGCTATGCGGATGCCAAGGTGAAATACTATGACACCTCGCGCGCGCACATCCTGAAATCGGTCGACACCTCGCTGCGGGAAATGGCGATCGACCATATCGACCTGCTGCTGATCCACCGCCCCGACCCGTTCATGGACCACCATGAAACCGGCGCTGCGCTGGATGAGGTCGTGGCTAGCGGCAAGGTCCGCGCGGTGGGCGTGTCGAATTTCCGCCCCTGGGACTGGCAGCTGCTGCAATCGGCCATGAAGACCCCGCTGGCGACCAACCAGATCGAGATTTCTCTGGGCGCGATCGCCCCGTTCACCAATGGCGATCTGGCGTTTCACCAGCAGCACGGCCACCCGGTGATGGCGTGGTCGCCGCTGGGCGGCGGAGCGCTGATGGCGGGCAATCCTCCGGTTGGCGTCGTCGCGGATGAGATCGGCGCGCAGTTCGGCGTCGACCGTGCCGCGGTGGCCGTGGCCTTCCTGCTGGCCCATCCGGCCGGCATCCTGCCGGTTCTGGGCACCAACAGCCTGGACCGCATCAAGCGCATCTCGGACGCCCTGAAAGTCAATCTGGATCGTGAAGCCTGGTTCCGCCTCTACGAGGCGGCGCTGGGGCATGAGGTACCATGATGAACGCATTTTCGAACGACATGGCGCGCACCTTCATTCCGCACAAGGACGACACCCGCACCCTGCGGGACGCTTTCGGCCGGTTCGCCACCGGCGTCACCGTCGTGACCTGCGACAGCCCCGACGGGCCGGTCTGCATCACGGCCAACAGCTTTTCCTCGCTGTCGCTGGACCCGCCTTTGGTGATGTGGGCCGGAGACCGGAATTCGCGCCGGTTCCCCTATTTCCGCGCGGCCCGGCATTTCAGCATTCACGTGCTGTCGGCCGACCAGGCCGAGCTGTGCTTTGGCTGCTCGAAAGACGCCTTTGCCCTGCGTGACATCGACCACGACCGCTGCGAAAACGGTACGCCGCTGCTGCGCGGATGCCTGGCGCGGTTCGAATGTGAACAACATGCGTATCACGATGCGGGCGATCACGTTATCGTGGTGGGCAAGGTCTTGCGAGCCAGCATGGCGGACGGAGACGCGCTGACCTTTTACGCCGGCAAGCTCGGCCAATTCGCGCACCAATAAGCGCGGGACACGGTCGCGGGCCAAACCCGCGGCCTGAACAGGGAGGATCCGCATGGGCGGATTGACATCGGTGCTTGCGCCGATTGCATTCGTGAACGAAACCGCGCTGCGTCTGGGCCGCGCGGTTGGCGTCGTTGCGATCGCCCTCATGGTGATCGCGATCCTGATTCAGGTGTTCTTCCGATACGTTCTGGGCAACGCCCTGCCCTGGCCCGACGAGGCGGCGCGGTTCTGCATGTTGTGGATGACCGGCCTGATGGCACCCACCGCCTTTCGGCGCGGCGGGTTCGTGGCCATCGACATGCTGGTCCGCTTTCTGCCCCGCGTACCCGGCCAGTTGCTGAACCTGTTTCTGCTGCTGCTCAGCCTGACGGTTCTGGTGGTCGCCGTGCGCATCGGCTGGTCCGAGGTCACGGGCTTTGGCGGGCGTTTCGCCACCGCCGCGCTGTACCTGCCCACCTCGTTTGGCTTTGACGAATGGTACCGGATCCCGCGCAGCTGGATGATGGCATCCCTTCTGGTGGGTGTGATCCTGCTGCTGTCGGTCAACATCGAACTGATCCTGCGCTCGATCATCACCATGCTTGGCGGCGGTGACCTGCTGCCCGAGATCCCCGAAGCCGCCGTGGGGGCCGAATAGATGCTGGTCTGGTTCCTGCCCGTCTTTCTGGTGTTTCTGCTGATCGGCCTGCCGGTCTTTTTCGCGCTGCTGGCCGCGCCCGGCCTGCTGCTGTGGCTGAACGGCCAGACCAACGACATCACACTGCTGTATCGCAACGTCTACAACGGGATGGACAGCTTTCCGTTGATGGCCATCCCCTTCTTCATGCTGGCCGGAGAGCTGATGAACCGCGGCGGCATCACCATCCGTCTGGTCGAGTTCAGCCAGGCCCTGATGGGGCACTTGCGCGGCGGGCTGGCGCATGTGAATGTGCTCAGCTCGATCCTGTTCGCGGGGCTGTCGGGCTCTGCGGTGGCCGATACCTCGGCGCTAGGATCGATGCTGATCCCGGCGATGGAGAAGCAGGGCTATACCCGCAAGTTTGCCGCAGCGATCACCGCAGCGAGTTCGGTCATCGGACCGATCATCCCGCCCTCGGGGATCATGATCATCTATGCCTATGTCATGGGCGAAAGCGTCGCGGCCCTGTTTCTGGCCGGCATCGTGCCGGGCGTCATGGTGGGCATCGGCCTGATGCTGATGATCAAGGTCATGGCGAACCGCTATGATTTCCCGGTGGCCAGCCGCAAATACACCTGGCCCGAGCGCGGTCAGGCCAGCCTCAAGGCGTTTTTCCCGCTGATGACGCCGGTGATCATCCTGGGCGGCATCCTGGGCGGCATCTTCACCCCGACCGAGGCCGCCGCCGTTGCCGTGGGTTATGCCTTCATCATCGGGTTTTTCGTGCTGCGCACGCTGACCTTGAAAGAGGTGCCCGAAGTCCTCAGCAATGCGGGCATGACCTCGGCCGTGGTGCTGCTGTTGGTGGGGGCGGCGATGGCGTTCAAGACCGTGGTCAGCCTCAGCCACGCGCCCGAGCAACTGGCCGCGCTGATCCTCGGACTGTCGGAAAACCCGCTGATCCTGCTGTTCCTGATCAACCTGCTGCTGTTCGTCGTGGGCATGTTCCTGGATGCAGGCCCGGCGATCATCATCTTGGGTCCGATCCTGGGCCCGATCTTCACCAGCCTGGGGGTCGACCCGATCCATTTCGCCATCATCATGAGCGTCAACCTGACCGTTGGCCTGGCCACGCCGCCCATGGGGCTGGTGCTTTTCGTGGCCGCCGCCGTGTCACGCGAAAGGGTGGAAACCATCGCCAAGGCGATCCTGCCGTTCCTGGCCGTCGAAATCGCAGTGATCTTCCTGATCACCTATGTCCCCGCAATATCCATGACGATCCCGCGTTTGACGGGATTTGCAAACTAGACTGAGTACCACAGGGAGGAAACGCATGCTCAGAACATTCTTCAAAACCGCAGCACTGGCCACGTCGCTGGTGGCGGCCTCGGCGCTGGCGGCCTCGGCGGCCGACTACACGCTGCGCGCTACTGCCAACTCGAACGAAAACGACGAGGACTATGACGGCCTGGTCGTGTTCAAGAACTTCGTCGAGAACGCCTCGAACGGCGCGATCGAGGTCGAACTGTTCATCGGCACGCAGCTGTGCTCGAACGGCGCCGAATGCCTGCAGGGCGTGGCAGACGGCACCATCGACATCTACATCTCGACCTCGGGCGGGGCCTCGGGCATCTTCCCTTACGTGCAGGTTCTGGACCTGCCCTATCTGATGGCCGACGACCGCATCGCCGAGCGGGTACTGTCGGGTGATTTCACCCGCAAGATGCGCGAAATGGCGCTGGAAGATTCGGGCGGCGCGATCCGCCTGATGACCATCGGCAACACCGGCGGCTGGCGCAACTTCGCCAACACCAAGCGCCGCGTGACCCAGCCGTCCGACATGGACGGGCTGAAGATCCGCACCGTGGTCGCAGACCTGCCGCAGGAACTGGTCAAGGCCCTGGGCGCCTCGCCCACCCCTATCCCGTGGCCGGAACTGTTCACCAGCTTCCAGACCGGTGTGGTTGACGGCTCGAAGAACGGCATCACCGACATCATGGGCATGAAATTCCCCGATGCCGGCCTGCAATATGTCACGCTGGACGGGCACGCCTATATGGGTGCGCTGTGGTGGATGAACAACGCCAAGTTCCAGGAAATGCCGGAAGATCTGCGCCGTGTCGTCGTCGATGGGTTCTATGCGCTGCAGCAGGCCACCTTTGCCTCGCCCAAGCGCAAGTCGATCCAGGCCTACGAGGATTTCGTGGCCGGTGGCGGCGACCTGTACGTGCCGACCCCCGAAGAAAAAGAGGCGTTCAAGCAGGCCGCGACCCCGGTCTATGACTGGTTCCAGCAGAACGTCGCGCGCGGGGACGAGATCTATGCCGCGCTGACCGCGGCCGTGGCCGAGGCCGAGGCCGAGATCAACGCGGAACGCGCCGCCGACCTGAACTGATACAGTTCGGGCCGGGATGTCGCGTCATCCCGGCCCGCCCTTACCGAAAGGGGTACATCCACCCCTTGTAGTCATTGACCAGCACATGGGCCTTTTCGATCTGTTCGGGCGTCATCTTTTTGACCACCTCTTCCAGGCTGATCGCCGCATCGGGGTCGCCGCCGATGGCGCTGAGCGTATACCACATGTAGGCCCGCACCAGATCGGGCGCAGGCAGGCCCAGGCCCAGCTCGTAATACCATCCGACACCCGATTGCGCGCCCGGATGCCCCTTCATCGAGGCACGCAGATACCATTCGAACGCGCGCTCGTAGTCCTGCTTAACCCCAAGGCCAAGGCCGTACATCACGCCGATCAGCTCCTCGGCCTCGGCGTTGCCCGACCGGGCCGCCGGCAGAAGCTGTTCGCGCGCGGCGGCAAACTTGCCCGCCTCCATCAGGTCGCGGGCCTGTTCCAGTTCGGCCCAAACGGGCGTGGCGGCAAGACAAAGGGCAAGCACAAGCTGGCGCATGGTGCGGTGGGTCTCCTGTTTTGCGGGGCGGCCTGGGCGCAGGACCTGCCCGCGCCACTGACCGATGACGACTTTCTGTTCTTTGATAGGGAACAGGCCGCGATCGGTCATCAGCTATTTTATGACCCGATCCTGTCTGGCAACCGCAACATCAGCTGCGCCCATTGCCACCACCCCGATTTCGGCACCTCCGACGGCCTGTCGCTTGGCATCGGCGAGGGCGGCGAGGGTCTTGGCCCCGACCGCACACCCGGCACCGGGGCGGACCGCATCCGCAAACGCATCCCGCGCAACGCGCCGGGCCTATGGAACCTGGGCGCGCGCGACATCCACACGATGTTCCATGACGGGCGGCTCAGCCTGTCGGACGTCTATGGCAACGGGTTCAACTCGCCCGCGCAGGAATGGCTGCCCGAAGGGCTGAACTCGCTGCTGGCCGCGCAGGCGCTGTTTCCGCTGACCGCTCAGTTCGAAATGGCCGGGAACGTGGCCGAGAACGAGGTCACCGGCGCCGTGCATGACCGGATCGACAAGGGCTGGCCGATTCTGGCCAAGCGGGTGCGGACCGACCCCAAATACGGCCCGGCGATGGTGGCCGCCTTTGACGACGTGGACAGCACCGAGGACATAACCATCACCCATGTCGCCAACGCTCTGGCCGCTTTCATGGCCATCGAATGGCGCAGCACCGACAGCCCGTTCGACCAGTACCTGGCCGGAGACGAGACCGCCCTGACCCCCGATCAGAAGGCCGGGATGCGGCTGTTCTACGGCAAGGCGCGGTGCGCCACCTGCCATTCGGGGCCGCTGCTGTCGGATCAGAAATTCCACGCGCTGGCCCTGCCGCCATTCGGCCCGGGCCGCACCCGGCAATGGGACGCCTATGCCCGCGACGTGGGCCGCATGGGCGAAAGCGACCGGCTGGAGGACGCCTACCGGTTCCGCACGCCCATGCTGCGCAACGTGGCGCTGACCGCACCCTATGGCCACAACGGCGCCTTTCCCGACCTCGAAGGGATCATCCGCCATCACCTGAACCCGGCAACCAGCCTGTCGCGCTGGACAACCGATCAGGCCGCGCTGCCCAAGGCGCCGTGGCTGGAACAGACCGATTTCATCGTCTGGCAGGACCGGTTCGAGATGGCGCGCCAACGCGCCAAGGTCGACATCACGCCAGTTGCTCTGAGCGACGATGAGATCGCGCAACTGGTGGTGTTCCTGCACGCCCTGACCGGGATGAGCGTGGACGCGCCGCCCTTTGGCGTGCCCGCGGACTTCAAGCCCTAGGAAAAACCCCCGCCGGATCGGGCGGGGGTTTCAGGTTTTTTATTCGGCGGCTTCCTCGTACGCTTCCATGGGCGGGCATGTGCAGACAAGGTTCCGGTCCCCGTACGCGTTGTCGACACGGTTGACAGGCGACCAGTATTTGTCGACGCCCATCGACCCCGGCGGGAAGCAGGCCTGTTCGCGGGTGTAGGGTCGGTCCCACTCGCCCACCAGGTCGCGCACCGTGTGGGGGGCGTTCTTCAGCGGGTTGTTCTCGGGGTCGATCTTGCCGTCGATCACGTCCTGCGCCTCGGCGCGGATCGACAGCATGGCGTCGCAGAAGCGGTCCAGCTCGTCCTTGGGTTCCGATTCCGTCGGTTCGACCATCAGCGTGCCGGCCACCGGCCAGGACATGGTCGGCGCGTGGAAGCCGCTGTCGATCAGCCGCTTGGCCACGTCATCGACAGTGATGTTGCCGGCCTCGGCCAGCGGGCGGGTGTCGAGGATGCATTCATGCGCCACCCGGCCGGACTCGGAGGTGTATAGGATCGGATAGGCCTCCTGCAGACGCGCGGCGATGTAGTTGGCGTTCAGGATCGCAACCTTGGTCGCCTGGGTCAGACCCGCGCCGCCCATCAGCAGCACATAGGCCCAGCTGACCGGCAGGATCGAGGGCGAGCCGAAGGGCGCCGCCGAGACCGGCCCCACGGCGGTGCCGTATTCCGGGTGGCCCGGCAGGTAGGGCTCCAGATGCGCCTTGACGCCGATCGGGCCCATGCCGGGGCCGCCCCCGCCATGCGGGATGCAGAAGGTCTTGTGCAGGTTCAGGTGGCTGACGTCGCCGCCGATGTCGCCGGGGCGCGACAGGCCCACCATGGCGTTCATGTTGGCCCCGTCGATATAGACCTGCCCGCCGTGGTCATGGGTGATCTGACAGACTTCCTGCACGGTTTCCTCGAACACGCCGTGGGTCGAGGGATAGGTGATCATGCAGCCGGCCAGGTTTTCCGAGTGCTTCTCGGCCTTCTCGCGGAAGTCGGTCAGGTCGATGTTGCCCTTCGCGTCCGCCTTCACCGGCACCACCTGCCAGCCGACCATCTGGGCCGAGGCCGGGTTGGTACCATGCGCCGAGGTCGGGATCAGGCAGACATTGCGGTGCCCCTGCCCGTTGGCGATGTGATAGTTGCGGATCGTCAGCAGGCCCGCATATTCGCCTTGCGCGCCCGAGTTGGGCTGCTGGCTGATCGCGTCATAGCCGGTGATCTGGCACAGCTTGTCGTTCAGATCGGCGATCATCTCGTGATAGCCCTGCGCCTGATCTTCCGGAACGAACGGGTGCATATTGGCGAACTCGGGCCAAGTGACCGGGATCATCTCGATCGTCGCGTTCAGCTTCATGGTGCAGCTGCCCAGCGGGATCATCGCCCGGTCCAGCGCCAGGTCGCGGTCGGCCAGACGGCGCATGTAGCGGGTCATCTCGGCCTCGGCCCGGTTCTTGTGAAAGATCGGGTGGGTCAGGTAGGGCGTCTCGCGCAGCGCATAGTCCGGCAGGCGGTACTGCTTGTTCGAGCTGTCGTCCTTCTTGTCGATGCCAAAGGCACCCCAGACGGCCTCGATCGTCTCGGACCGGGTCTGTTCGTCGAGGCTGATGCCGACGCGGGTCTCGCCCACCTTGCGGAGGTTGACGCCGCGCGCCACGGCCGCCTCCATGACGGTCTTCTGCAGCGGGCCGACCTCGACGGTGATGGTGTCGAAGAACACCTCGGGTTCGACCTTGAAGCCGTGCTCTTCCAGCCCGGCCGCGAGGCGCGAGGTCTTGCGGTGCACCGACTGCGCGATCGCCTTGATCCCGTCGGGGCCGTGGTACACGGCATACATCGAGGCGATCACCGCCAGCAGCGCCTGCGCGGTGCAGACGTTCGAATTGGCCTTCTCGCGGCGGATGTGCTGTTCGCGGGTCTGCAGCGCCAGGCGATAGGCCTTGTTGCCGCGGCTATCGATGCTGACGCCGATGATCCGGCCCGGCATCGCGCGCTTGAGTTTGTCGGTGGTGGCCATGTAGGCGGCGTGCGGGCCGCCATAGCCCATCGGCACGCCGAAGCGCTGGGTCGAGCCCACGGCGATATCGGCGCCCATTTCGCCCGGGGATTTCAGCAGCGCCAGCGACAGGATGTCGGCGGCGACGATGGCGATCGCGTTGTGTTCATGCAGCGCCGCAATCTCCTTGGTGAAGTCGCGCACGTGGCCATAGGTGCCCGGATACTGGAAGATCGCGCCAAAGACCGCGCCGGGATCCAGTTCGTCGGGATCGGCTACCTTGACGTCGATGCCCAGGGGCTCGGCCCGGGTCTTGATCACCGCGATGGTCTGCGGGTGGCAGTTGCGGTCAACGAAGAAGGCCGCGTTGTTGGCCTTGGACCGGCCCCCGCGCTTGGCCATCGCCATCGCCTCGGCCGCTGCGGTCGCCTCGTCCAACAGCGAGGCGTTGGCCACGTCCAGCCCGGTCAGGTCGCTGACCATGGTCTGGAAGTTCAACAGCGCCTCGAGCCGGCCCTGGCTGATCTCGGGCTGATAGGGCGTATAAGCGGTGTACCAGGCCGGGTTTTCCAGGATGTTGCGCAGGATCGGCGCAGGCGTGGTGGTGCCGTAATAGCCCTGACCGATCAGCGAGGTCAGAACCTTGTTCTTACCCGCCACTTTTTTCATGTGATAGAGCGCGTCGCGTTCCGTCATCGCCGGACCCCAGTCCAGCGGGTCTTTCTGCCGGATCGCCGGGGGGACGGTGGCGTCGATCAGATCGTCCAGCGTCTTGAAGCCGATTACCTTGAGCATGTCGCGCATCTCGGTCGGGCTGGGACCGATATGGCGGCGGTTGGCAAAGTCATAGGCTTCGTAGTCGGTCAGTTTGAAGGCCATTGCAGCGCTCCCATGGATAGGTCAGGCCCGGCGGAGACTGCGGGAGCCTCCGGCGGGGATATTTCTTGCCAGATGAAGGGCGGAGCCCAAATTCGGCGGTATATAAAAAATGATGGAGCCCCATGCCGGGACTCCGGTCGGGTTTACCCGATGAACGTCTTGTAGGCGGCCTCGTCCATCAGATCTTCCAGCTGCGCGGCATCGGTGATCTTGATCTTGTAGATCCACGCTTCGCCCTCGGGATCCTCGTTCAGCGCGCCCGGGTTGTCGGCCAGCGCTTCGTTCACCTCGAGGATCTCGCCATCGACCGGGGCATAGATCTCGGAGGCCGCCTTGACGGATTCGATCACCCCGATCTCGCCGTCCTTCTCGAACTCTTCACCCACCTCCTGCTGCTCGACGAAGACCACCTCGCCCAGCTGCTCGGCCGCGTGCTTGGTGATGCCCAGCGTGGCCGTGTCGCCCTCGACCGTCAGCCATTCATGTTCTTCGGAATAATAGGTTGCCATGATGTCTCTCTCCTGACTTCAACGCTTGTAATTCTGTTTGACGAAGGGCAGCGCCACGATCCGCGCCGGCTGCGCCTTGCCCCGGATGATCAGGCTCACCTGTTCGCCCGGCTCGGAGTGGCCAGCGGCGACATAGCCCATCGCAACCGGACCGCCGACCGTCGGGCCGAACCCGCCCGAGGTGATCTGACCGATCGTGTTGCCCTGAAGATCCTGCACCTCGACCCCCTGTCGCGCCGGGGCGCGGCCGTCGGGCTTGATCCCAACCAGCTTGCGCGTGGGGCCGGCGGCCAGCTCTTTCTGGATGCGTGCCGCGCCGGGAAAGCCGCCCTCTTCCTTGCGCCGCTTCTGGATCGCCCAGGCCAGGTTGGCCTCGATCGCCGAGGTGCTCTGGTCGATGTCATTGCCGTAAAGGCACAGCCCCGCCTCCAGCCGCAGGCTGTCGCGCGCGCCCAGGCCCGCCGGCTCGCAATCCTCATGCGCCAGCAGGGCGCGGGTGATCTCGATCGCCTTGTCCTCGGGGATCGAGATCTCGTAGCCGTCCTCGCCCGTGTAGCCCAGCCGCGAGATCCGGCATTCGACGCCGTTGATCGGGGCCACGGTGGTTTCCATGAACTTCAGATCGCGGGCGGCCGGGCACAGTGCGCCCACCACGTCCTCGGCTTTCGGGCCCTGAACCGCCACCAGCGCGCGGTCGAAGATCTCGATCACCTCGACCCCGTCCAGATGCGCGCGCATGTGCGGAATGTCCTGATCGCGCAGCGCCGCGTTCACCACCACGAAGAAATGATCGCCCGCGTTCGACACGATCAGGTCGTCCATGATCCCGCCGTCTTCGTTGGTGAAGAACCCATAGCGCGCCTTGCCCTCGGGCAGTGTCGCAAAAGCCTGCGGGCACAATGCCTCGAGCTTCTCGCCCACATTCTCACCCCGCAGGATCACCTGGCCCATGTGGCTCACGTCAAACAGCGCCGCCTTCTCGCGGCATTGCTTGTGCTCGCCCATGATCCCCAAAGGATACTGAACGGGCATCTCCCAGCCTGCAAAGTCAACCAGCTTGCCACCCAGTTCGACATGAAGAGCGTGCAGCGGCGTGCGGCGGAGCGTGTCTGTCATTTCAATGACCTTTCCTTGGATAAGACCGCAGGGGCTGTGTCACACCGGAAGGGAAGGCGGTCTCGACTCGATCCCATCCTAGCCCAATAACCGCGATGCATGACCCCCATTCCTGCGGGTGAGACCGGATCAGCGGTGGCGTCAATCGGGTGGCGGTCATTGCGGCCCAAATCGCGATGCAAGACAAGAGGTATACGGCCGCATACGGCAGCCAATGTTCCTATAGGAAACTTTTTTCCGTTAAGCAACACGCGAATTGATCCGGGCCGCCTGTGTCGTGATCGCGAGATTTACGGCCCTGCCGGTCGAACGCCTCTGGCCCCTTGCGGAAACCTGCCCTAAGACTTCGCAGCAAGAGGGACGCACATGTCATACATCACATTGGTTCGCCACGGACAGGCCAACACCGCCGCGCGCGATGAGGTCAACTACGACAAGCTCAGCCCGCTGGGCCATCAGCAGGCACGGTGGCTGGGTGCCTATCTGCAAGACACGCGGGCGCATTACCCGCGCGTGTTCTGCGGCACCTTGACCCGCCACCTGGAAACGGCGGCCAGCATGGGCTTGCCGGATCCGGTCCGTGACCCGCGCCTGAACGAAATCGAGTATTTCACCCTAGCCAAACTGTTCGAGGAACAGCACGGCGTAGCGATCCCGACCGACCGCGAGGGCTTTGTCCGGCACCTGCCGCAGACCTTCGAGGCCTGGGCGCGGGGCGATATCAAAGATGCGCCGGAAACCTTCGAACAGTTCGAAACCCGCGTCTCGGACGCTCTGCGAGAGATTCACGCCGGGGACGGGCCGGCCATCGTGGTGACCTCGGGCGGGTTGATCTCGATGGTGGTGCGGCAGGCGATGGGGCTGGACATTCCGGCGATGGCGCGGGTGGCCCTTGCCATCATGAACACGTCGTTGCATCGTCTGCACCCGATCGGGGCCGATCTGAGCCCCGTTCTGTTCAACGCGGTCCCGCATCTGGAAGCGCCCGACCGGCAGTTCGCCCAGACGCATCTGTAACCGCCCAACCCGACGGAGCCGCCGATGCAGCTGTACTATGCGCCCAACACCATATCGGTTGCGACCGCCATCACCTTGGAAGAGGCAGCGCTGGACTATCAGCCGGTCCGACTGGACTTCGCTTCGGGCGAGCAGACGACGGCGGCCTACAGGCAGATCAACCCCAAGGGGCGCGTGCCCGCGCTGGTGGTCGAGGGCGGCATTCTGACCGAAACCGGCGCCTTGATGGAATTCATTGCCGCCAAGGCCCCCGAGGCCGGGCTTGTCCCCGACGACCCGCTGCAGGCGGCGCGGATGCGTGAGGTGATGTATTACCTGGCCTCGACCATGCATGTGAACCATGCGCACAAGATGCGTGGGCACCGCTGGGCCGACAGGAATTCCAGCTGGAAGGACATGGCGGCCAAGGTGGCCCAGACCATGACCGCATCCTGCAAGTATGTCGAGACGAACGGCCTGCGCGGCCCGTTCGTGCTGGGCGAAAGGTTCAGCCTTGCCGACCCGTATCTTTACGTGGTGTGCAGCTGGCTCGAGGGGGATGGGGTCGATGTTTCGGCCTTTCCCAAGATCGTCGCGTTTCGCGACGCGATGGAGGCACGCGCATCCGTCAGGGCGGTTCGAGCCGCCGGGATGCTGGGATAACAGGAAGAACAGATGACACATCTCTGGGTCCGGGCCGAACAGCGCCCGAACGAGGAACGGGTGGGGCTGACGCCCGAGGGTGCGGCGCAACTGATCGACGCCGGCATCCGCGTGACGGTCGAGGAAAGCCATGTCCGCGCCATCCCGATCGACGGCTACCGCGCGGCGGGCTGCGAGATTGCGCCGGAAAACTCTTGGCCGGAGGCGCCGCTGGATGCGATCATCTTCGGCCTCAAGGAATTGCCCGAGGACGGCACGCCCCTGCCGCATCGCCACATCATGTTCGGTCATGCCTTCAAGGGCCAGCATTCGGGCCGAAAGCTGTTGGAGCGATTCAAGGCCGGCGGCGGTACGCTATATGACCTGGAATACCTCGTGGACGAGACCGGGCGGCGCGTCGCGGCCTTCGGCTATTGGGCCGGGTATGCCGGCGCGGCGGTGACGCTCAAGACCTGGGCGGCGCAGCAGCGCGGCGAGATCTGCGGCCTCGTCGGTGTCTATTCCGGCAAGGACGCGCTGAACGCCGAGCTGCTGGCCGAGCTGGACGCCACCGGCGCGCCCCGCCCCCGCGCCATCGTGATCGGCGCGCTGGGAAGGGTCGGCACCGGCGCGTCCGACCTGTGCGAGGCAATGGGGGTCGAGGTGACGAAATGGGACATGGCGGAAACCGCCCATGGCGGGCCGTTCCCCGAAATCCTCGAACACGACATCTTCCTCAACTGCATCTTCGCGCGGCCCGGCACCCCGGTTTTCGTTCCGCGCGAGGCGCTGAGTGCCCCGCGCCAGCTGACCGCCATCGGCGACGTGGCCTGCGACCCCGACAGCGACTACAACCCGGTGCCGGTCTATGACCGCGCCACCACTTGGGAAGAACCCGCCCTGCGCGTGGCCACCGACCCGGTGCTGGACGTGATGGCCATCGACAACCTGCCCTCGATGCTGCCTGTCGAAAGCTCGGAAGACTACGCCGCGCAGCTTCTGCCCTCGCTGCTTGCGCTGACCGACATCGAAAACGGGGTGTGGGGCCGGGCCAAGGCGACATTCGAAACTCACATGAAGGGGATCTGAGCCATGACGATTCATTGGTGCGGCACCGGCCTGTCGGCCATTCCCGGTCTGCGACGCCTGATCGAGGCCGGCCACAAAGTGACCGTCTGGAACCGGACCGTCGAAAAGGCCCGCGCCGAGGTCGGCGACCTGACCGACGACATCCGGGCCTTCGACATAGACGCCTTGGGCGCGGTGCTGGAAAAGGGCGACGTGATCGTCTCGATGCTGCCGGGCGACTGGCACGTGCCGCTGGCAGAACTGGCGATCGAGAAGGGCGCGCATTTTGTCTCGTCCTCCTACATCGCGCCCGAAATGCGCGCGCTCGACGACAAGGCCCGCGAGGCCGGCGTCGCACTGGTCAATGAGGTCGGGCTGGATCCGGGCATCGACCACCTGATGGCCCATGCGCTGGTCGACGATTACCGCGCCTCCGACGCCTTCGATCCGGAAAATCACCTGAGCTTCATTTCCTATTGCGGCGGCATCCCCAAGAACCCCAACCCGTTCCGCTACAAGTTCAGCTGGTCGCCCTTGGGCGTGCTCAAGGCGCTGCGCTCGCCCTCGCGGTCGATCCGCGACTATGCTCCGCTGGACGTGGCCCGGCCCTGGGACGCGATCAGCACCTATGTCGCGCCGTTGCCTACGCCCGAAAGTTTCGAGGTCTATCCGAACCGCGACTCGATCCCCTTCATGCAGCAGTACCATTTCGAGGAGCACTGGCCGGTAAAGGAATTCGTCCGCGGCACCCTTCGGCTGAACGGCTGGTCGGATGCGTGGTCGGACGTGTTCCGCGAAATCGAAACGCTGGAAGGCCCCGAGGGCGAAGCGCGGCTCAAGGAAATGTCCGACCAGTTCTGGGCCGAGAACGCCTATGAAGAGGGCGAGCCCGACCGCGTTGTGCTCTGCGTCGGCCTGAAGGCCGAGAAGGACGGCAGGCCGGTCTGGCACAAGACCTACGTGATGGACGCCTGGGGCGACGCGCGCGGCAGCGCCATGGCCCGCCTCGTCTCAATCCCGGTCTCGCTCGCGGTCGAGGCGGTTTTGAACCGCGCCATCCCCGCCGGAGTCCACGCCGCCCCCAGCGACCCGAAACTGGTCCAGGCCTGGATGGCCGAGATCGACAAGCTGGCGCAGCACCTGCAGGAGGTCGACCACCTGGCCTGAACCAACCAAAAAGCCATTCCGGACGCACCGGAATGGCTTTTTTTTCCGGCTGGACAAGACTGTCCGATCGTCGCCTAGGGCGTCAGATGTAGCGCTCGATCGTTTCCTCAAGATCGCTGCGGTTGATCCCCAACTCGGACAGATGATGATCGCTCAACGTATTCAAATGCTGAGCGGCACTTACGATATCGCCCTTGATCGCGTGAATGCGCATGGCTCTGTCAAACAATAACAAAGCGCTGGCGGTCGGCTCATGTCGGCTGGTCGGTATGACGCGGTCAAACATTTTCCCTTCCTCCCCGGATGGTTGCATGGGCTGGGCGTCAGTCAGCGCGACTGCCGATATGGTGCGTTGCGATAAACGCTCTGGTATGCGCGGCGATTGATCTCCGTTCGATCGACACCGATGTCCTTCAGCCGATCATGGCTGAGCCGCTCGAGATCGCGCACGGTTTTTGCCAGGATACGGCGGCGGGATCGTTCAACTCTGGCATCCGTGTATTTGGCGAATATGCCCCTAATCAGGCTGGATTGAAGCTTTTCTGTTCGTGCGGTTGCCATTGTCGTGTCCTCCTGAAAACTGAGCTGCGATGCAGCACTGACACTAGATAAAGGAGGCCTACGTTAACGGTTCCGGACCGACCCATTAAGCCGAGTTAATCCTTTGCCGAAACGAAAGGTGAAGCGTGTCATTGGCCTGCTGGCAAGGTCGCGCGCAGGGCAAAAGCCGTGGCGGGATCGGTTTCCGGATCAAACAGCAGCTTGCGCAATCGAGGCACCAGCGTCTCGTCGCCCCAATCGCGGACAGCAAATGCAATACGCGCCGCGTTTCCGGTGTCTGTTTCCAAAACTTCGGCAAAGATTGCTACGATGGCCGCGCGATGTGCTGGCAACGCGTTGCCAGCATCGACGAGGGCGCGAACCAATGCTCGTGCGTCTTCACTGGCCGCTACAGGAGAACGAAGCGACTGTGCGATCTCGACAAGCGCGACTGCGCCATCCACCTCGATTGCCGCAAGCGCCCAATCCCGCAGGTTGAGACCACCGGTTTCCAACGCGCCCGGATAGACGGACCTTACAGCAGCCAAGGCCGCGTCGTCGGATTGCAAACCCAGCATACGAATGGAGGCAGGTGCATAGGCAATTCGGTTCAGATTGCGCAGGTCATGCAACAGCTGCCGGGTAGAAGCGCTGTCGCGATGCCCGCGCACGATATCGTAAGGTGCGCGGTGCAATTCAATCAGGGCGGTATTGCGCAACAGGCGATCATCATCCTGAAGAAAACCTGCAAAAAATGCGACCCGCTCAGCCGAGGCGGATCCACCAATGCTCCAGCCCGGCCCCTGTGCAAGTACCAACGCCACAAAGTCTTTCCGCGCGGGCGTCATCAAGAAGCCTTTGGTCCAGCCATGCACCAAAGCGCGCCCGGCCCGGTCACGACTGTCGGGGCCGTACATCATCAATACCGAACGATCCGGATCCGCTCGCACCGCCGCCCGCGTCACGCTATCGACCAAAAATGGGATTTCGGGCAAAACCGCCAAGTCTTTGCTGTTGCCCTTCAACACCTCGACGGGCACGTATCGGAACGGGTTGTCTGCTGTCGGTGCGGCCAGAACCACGAATTGCGCCATCATCAAACGGTCGGCCAGCGAATGCTCGGGCAGCGTCACGCATACCGTGCAAGCCCGCGCCGGGCTGTTCAGGGCGAAAAAGGCGCACAGGAATGCCAGAACTTGCAACAGAGTCGCTTGACTCGAAATGTGCCGCCTCTCCACCACGCCGCCTCATCAAAAACCAGGGACCTAGCTCACCATACCAAATGCGCGTGTCCGTGGCGACAGCGGTTCACATCAGATCGTTTTCCACATCCTCGGCCGAGATTCCAAGTGCGTCCAATCCATTTTCCAGGTGGTCAGACATATGCGGCGTACCGATCAGATAGTCGGCGCAGGGGGTCGAGGCCTCGGCCCGCGCGGTTGCGATCGCCTCGGCCAGGTCCTCGGGGAAAAAGCTTTCGCGACCGATCCACATGATCGCGACAAGCTCGGCCTGCTCGTCCTCGCTCATCCGGTCGATGAAGGCGCGCAATTCGCCTTCGGCCCGGTGCAGTTCGCGCCCCATCAGGGCAACCTGAGCCACTTTTCTGGGCGAGATTTCCAGCATCGGTGTCAACTCCTCTGTCCGCTTTTGCCCCCCATCTGAACCATCCGCACCGGGCGTCGTCCTTGATCTTGCGCAAATTGCGCCGGTCACTCGTGCGACCGCGACACGGGGTCGGCCGGCACCGGCGCGGTGCGGAACGGCAGGAAGGGCGCTTTCCTGACCCACAGCCTGAGCGCCTGCCAGTGAATCAGAAAGACCGCACGCCGGGCCCCGAATGGCCGCCGCAGCAACGACCACAGGATCGCCCGGTCGGTGAGCGCCCGGCGCGGGCCGGTAAGCGTGGCGATCAGTCCGCCCCCGTCGCGCCCATAGTCGATCCAAACGCCAACCCGGTCGGACCGGAAATCGAAGCGGAAGGTATATGTCCCCTCGATCTTCTGGAACGGGGACACATGCATGAGCTTCTCTGCACGGATGCGATCCGATGGCCCGATCGGTGCAAATCCGGGCTTGTGGCAGACATAGCTGTGGCGCGTGCCGTGGGTATTCGTGACCTCGGCCACGACTGCATAGGGTTGGTCCGCATCATCGAGGCAGAACCAGAAACTGACCGGGTTGAACACATGGCCGAAGACTCTGGGTTGCGTCAGCAGGGCGATCCGGGCGGGCTGCGGAATGTCCATTTCCTGAAGGCGCGCGCGTAGCCAGACGGCCCCACTGCCCCGCCCTGGCAGGCCACCGTGGTCGCGGATGCGCCAATTGGTGAGGTTGGCGCGGTCCACCGAGAAAAGAAGCGGCGTCCGCGGCCGGACTTCGGGATCGAGCAGAATATAGTCGACTGAATAGCGAAAGGCGTTCTCGATCGCACCTTTCCTGCCGTGATAGGTGTGGGCGGGGACGAATTCGATCGAAGTCATAAACTGGTGCCGTCTTCAACTGCTTGAGGCCGCAAGGTTTTTCGTGCGGCTTTCATTTTGTGTACGAAAATTATCCGTTTTCGGATCAAAAATCTCGTTTCCTGTGATCCAGCTTGGGCCAAGCGTCGTAATGCGGTTATGTTTACCGAGATCGACACCGTTGATTTGGACAGTGCCGCGGCAGAAACCGCGGCGCGGCGCGCCAGCAGCGGTAGCAAACGAACCAAGGGAAGTTCGGTGAACGCAACACAAACGAATGGCGCAGCGCGGTGCCCGTGGATCGACCACGTGAAGCGTATCCGCGAGGCGCAGGATCAGACGGCCTTTGCCGAGCTGTTCCAGCACTTTGCCCCTCGGGTCAAGGCGTTTCTGATCCGTTCGGGGTCCGACGCCGGTTTGGCCGAGGAGTGCGCGCAGGAGGTCATGGCGACGCTGTGGCACAAGGCCCATCTGTTCGACCCGACGCGGGCGACGGTATCCACCTGGGTCTTCACGATTGCGCGGAACAAACGCATCGACGCCCTGCGCAAGCAGCGGCGTCCCGAACCGGAAGAACTGACCTGGGGCCCCGAGGCGGAGCCCGAACAGGCTGACGTGGTTGCGTTGCAGCAGGAAACGGCGCAGTTGCGCACGGCCCTGCGCGAGCTGCCCGAGGCACAAAGGGAACTGATCGTGAAAGCCTATTTCGGCGACCTGAGCCACCGCGAGATTGCCGCGCAGACGGGTTTGCCTCTGGGTACGATCAAATCGAGAATACGACTGGCGCTGGATCGCCTGCGCCACGCGATGAACTGAGATGACAAAGATGAGCAACGCGATCAAACACCACCTGACAGACGATCTGCTGATGGCCTATGCCGCGGGCGCCTTGCCCGAGGCATTTGACCTGATGGTCGCCACGCACATCTCGCTGTGCGACCACTGCCGCGCGCAGGCCGAAAGCTACGAGGCCGTCGGCGGGCATCTGCTGGAAGATCAGGACGACACGGTGGCGATGAGCCAGGATTCGCTGGCGGCAACTATGGCGCTAATCGCGCAGAGCGCGCTCGCGTCGAGATCCAAGCGCGCGGCCTGCAGTGTTCTGCCCGCCCCGTTGCAGGATTACGTTGGCGGCGATGTGCACAGCATCCGCTGGAAACCGATCGGCATGGGCGTCAAGCAGGCCGTACTTCCGACCAGCAACGAAGCATCCGCACGCTTGCTGTTCATCCCGGCCGGTGCTGCGGTACCCGATCACGGCCACAAAGGCATGGAGCTGACCATGGTTTTGCAAGGCGCGTTTTCCGACGAGGTGGACCATTTCGCCCGCGGTGACGTCGAGATCGCAGACGAGGACTTGGAACACACGCCCGTGGCCGACATGTCCGAGGATTGCATCTGCCTGGCGGTGACCGACGCTCCGCTGAAGTTCAACAGCCTGATCCCACGTTTGGTGCAGCCCTTCCTGCGAATCTGAACGGTCCCTCGGTTGTGCTAGGCTTGGAGCCGGGAAACACCGGGAGGATATGCAGAATGTTGAAACAAGCTCTGGCAGCCCTGTTCATTGCCGTTGTGGCCTTGCCCGCCTTGGCCCAAA
This sequence comes from Ruegeria sp. BHSB172, assembly GCF_059613165.1. Classification (NCBI taxonomy): domain Bacteria; kingdom Pseudomonadati; phylum Pseudomonadota; class Alphaproteobacteria; order Rhodobacterales; family Roseobacteraceae; genus Ruegeria; species Ruegeria sp. BHSB172. The sequence goes on along the minus strand of NZ_JBXWRZ010000012.1, from coordinate 19,551 downwards.
GAAAAGCCGAAGTGAAATTCCAGCCCGGAAATTTCGGCTCTATGGTCAGCGGCACCATCACGGGTGATGAATATTTCGACTACGTGCTGGGTGCGAAGGGCGGGCAGGAACTGTTTGCCGAGCTTCAGGTCAGCGACACCAACGGCAACGGCGTGATATATCTCAACATCCTGCCGCCGGGCAGCGACGGGGTCGCGATCTACAATGGCTCGGTCAACGGCAATACCGCCCGGATCAACCTGCCCGAGGACGGAGATTATACCATCCGCGTCTACCTGATGGGCAATGACCGCGATACCGGCAAGACCGTGGGCTACAATCTAGACCTGTCAATCCAGTAGGCCTCAGCCCTCGGACTTGCCCAGCGGCACCACGTTGGCGCGGTCTTCGGGGGCCAGTTCCTCGAAATCGAAATTGTCCAGCCGCTGCGCCCGGCGACCGGCTTTTTCGGCACTGATCTTGATTTCCGAGATATCCTTGGCCGCCTGACCGAAATGCCGGTCGAGATTGGCCACCCGGTCGCCCAGACGCTCGACATCCTTGTGCAGCATACCCAGTTCCTTGCGGATCGCGCCCGCCTGTTCGCGCATCCGCGCGTCCTTGAGGATGGCACGCATTGTGTTCAGCGTGGCCATGCAGGTGGTGGGCGAGACGATCCAGACCCGTTTCGAGAAACTCTCCTGCACCAGTTCGGGGAACTTGGCGTGCAGTTCGGCATAGACCGCCTCGGAGGGCAGGAACATCAGCGCCCCGTCGGCGGTTTCACCGTCCAAAATGTACTTGGTCGAGATGTCTGTGATGTGCTTGCGCACCGTGCTGCGGAACATCTGCACCGCCGCCTTCAACTCCATGTCACTGCCCGCGCCCACCAGCGCCTCATAGGCTTCCAGCGGGAACTTGCTGTCGATCACGATGGGCCCCGGCGGGTTGGGCAGGCGGATCAAACAGTCGGCGCGTTTGCCGTTCGACAGGGTCGCCTGCAGCACATAGCTGTCCGAGGGCAGCGCCTTGGACACGATGTCGTTCAACTGGATCTCGCCGAAGGCGCCGCGGGTCTGCTTGTTCGACAGGATGTCCTGCAGCGACAGCACGTCGCCCGACAGCTTGGTGATGTTGTCCTGCGCCTTGTCGATGGCGGCCAGACGCTCTTGCAGCTGGGTCAGCGAGGTCGCGGTCTGTTTCGAGGTGCCGTGCAGGGTTTCCTTCATCCGCTCCTGCATTTCGGCCAGCGCGCGGGCGGATTTCATGGCGTTGTCGGCCAGCCGGTCGTTCATGTGCTGCTGCACTGCCGACAGGCGTGCCTCGACCGTCTGGATCACCTGCACCTGCGCATTGGCCTGCGTGTCCGAGACATGCTGCAACCCGCCGCGCAGCTGTTCCTGCCCCTGCCCCAACTGCTGCACATGCTGGCCCAGATAGGCCAGCTGCTGCGCCAGCGGCTCGGCCATCCGGGCCGAGCGGTTGGCCGCGCGCAGGGCCAGGAACAGCAGGACGAGGATCAGCAGAACCACCCCCGCCCCGATCAGGGCGGCCATCACCATGGGGTCTTCCAGCGAATATCGGGTGCCTGCAATCTCGATCATCTCAACCTGCGTGTTCTTGTTTTGTTTCTTCTTTTCTATCGCCGACCGGCGGCCGGATCAACTGCGGCCGAACAACCGTTCGATATCGCCCAGCTTCAGTTCCACGTAAGTCGGTCGCCCGTGGTTGCACTGACCCGAATGGGGCGTGGCCTCCATCTCGCGCAACAGGGCGTTCATCTCTTCGGCGCGCATCCGGCGGCCCGAACGGACCGAGCCATGGCAGGCCACGCGGCTGAGGATCGCCTCGATCCGCGCCTGCACCGTCTGGCTTTCGCCCTGATCGGCCAACTCGTCCAGAATATCCAGGATCATCGCCCGCGCGTTGACCTCGCCCAGAATGGCCGGGGTCTCGCGCACCGCCACCGCGCCGCCGCCGAAGGGTTCGATGGTCAGGCCCAGGCGCGACAGGTCATCGGCCACCGCGAGCAGGCGGGCGCAGTCGCCCTCGGAAAGTTCGACGATCTCGGGGATCAGCAGCGCCTGCGCGGCCACGCCGTTCTCAGCCATCTGTTTCTTCAGTTTCTCATAGACCAGCCGTTCATGCGCGGCGTGTTGGTCCACGATCACCATACCGTCGGCGGTCTGGGCGATGATGTAGTTTTCATGCACCTGCCCGCGCGCGGCCCCCAGGGGCAGATGTTCGGGTGGCGTCTGGTCGGGCTGTGCAGAGGCGGGTTCGGCCACGGGCTCGACCACGCTACCGCTGTAGGCTTTGGCCAGATCGGCAAATCCGGGCGCCTGCGCCTGATAGGCCACCGACCGCGCCGCAGGCGACGGCCGGTCCATCTGATAGACCCGCGCGGGCGCCGCCGGGGCCGGTTCCGGCCGCATCGCGCCAAGCGTCGCATTGGCCACGGTGGTCGAGGCGCGGTGCCTCGCCTCGGCCAGCGCGTGCCGCAGGCTCGAGACGATCAGCCCGCGCGCCACACCGGGATCGCGGAAGCGCACCTCGGATTTCGCGGGGTGCACGTTCACGTCAACCAGCGTGGGCTCGCAGTCGATGAACAGGGCCGCCGCCGGGTGCCGGTCGCGGCTGAGGAAATCGAAATAGGCCGCCCGCAGCGCCCCGGTCAGCATCTTGTCGCGCACCGGTCGGCCGTTGACGAACAGGAACTGCGCCACTGCGGCCCCGCGCGAATAGGTCGGCAGGGCGGCATATCCGTACAGCCGGATCCCCTCGCGGGTGGCGTCTATCTGCAAGGCATTCTCGGCAAACTCGCGCCCCAGAATGCGGGCCAGCCGGGCGTGCAGCGCGTCGAACAGGTCTCCGTTCTCGCGGTCGGCGCGGAACACCACGCGCCCCTCGCCCCCGCCCGAGACATCGCGCAGGGTGAAGGTGATGGAGGGTTCCGCCATGGCCAGCCGCTTGACCGTGTCCGAGATCGCCTGCGCTTCGGCCCGGTCGGTGCGCATGAATTTCAGCCGCGCGGGCGTGGCATAGAACAGGTCGCGCAGCTCGACTACGGTGCCCGCGCGCAGGGCGGCAGGCTTGACGCTTTCCATCTTGCCACCGGCCACGCGGATCTGGGCCGCCTCGGCCCCCGGCGCGCGGCTGGTGATGGTCAGACGCCCCACCGCCCCCAGCGAGGGCAGCGCCTCGCCCCGGAACCCGAAGGTGTGGATGTTGAGCAGGTCCGACCCGTCGATCTTGGAGGTCGCGTGGCGCGACAGGGCCAGCGGCAGATCCTCGGGCGCGATGCCGCACCCGTCGTCGGTGACGCGAATCAAGGTCTTGCCGCCATCGGCGATGTCGATGCCGATCCGGGTCGCTCCGGCGTCGATCGCGTTTTCCACCAGTTCCTTGACGGCCGAGGCCGGGCGTTCGACCACTTCACCGGCGGCGATGCGGTTGATCGCGGCTTCGTCGAGTTGCCGGATCACGGGGCGATTTTCGCTGATATTGGGGTTTGCCTGCGCCATACCGCTAGACCTAGCACAAGCGCACGCGATTCTGCCACAGGTTTGGACAGGTTCAGGAGAGGGGGGTCGGATCGTCCGGGCCATCGAAACCGGCAAGCTCGACAGGTTGCCTGTATCATCGCGACTGCCCGAACGACCCGAGGTGAGTGGTGGTCGTGCATTTTGCAATGGCTGGGGATGTAGCACGATGTGCCGCTCAAAGCGCGTCCTGATTTCCGCCCCGCCCGGTCTCGGCGAAGTTTGGCCGAAGCAGTGCGGGTCCCGGCGGCGAAAACCTGCGGAATCAACTGGTGCCCGGCACCCCCGCCCGCCCGCGGCATGGCCCGAAAGCAGCGGCCAGGGCCAGGATGACGCCCGAGACCGTGGCGATCATGCCGGCGGCACTGACCGCATCGGCCCAGCCCAGCCACAGCGGCCCATAGCCCGCCAGAACATAGCCGATCACGGCCGACAGCACCGCGAACAGGACGCTCCAGCCGATCTGGGCCTCGAGCCGGTTGGTCATCATCCGGGCAGCGGCAGGCGGGCAAATGAACATCGCGATCACGATGATCGAGCCCACCGCGTCGAACGCAGCCACCGCTGAGATCGCCGCGACCAGCACCAACGCAAGGCCGAGCGCGCCGGTGCGGATGCCGATCGTGCGGGCGAACCCTTCGTCGAAGGTCGAAATCTTGAGCGGCCGCCAGAACAGTCGGATGAACAGGCTGACGGCCAGCAGCGTGACCGCGATCCGCGGCAGTTCCGGTGGCAATCCGGCCAGCGCCACCGGATCCAGAACCGAGGCCCAGCCCGTCGCGTCCAGCCAGATCAGGCTTTCGAGGTTGCCATACAGCGCGTGTTCCACGTCCAGATGCACGCTCGAGGTGTCGGTCTGTTCCAGCAGCAACACCCCGGCGGCGAACATGGTGGTGAACACCACGCCCATCGCCGCGCCCGGCTCGATCCGGCCCAGCCGCCGGATGGCCTCGATCAGGATCACCGCCACCGCGGCCGCGCCTGCCGCGCCCAGCATCATCGGCCAGGTCGAGATCACCCCGGTCAGCAGAAATGCCACCACGATGCCCGGCAGCACCACATGGCTGATCGCATCGCCGATCAGGGCCTGCCGGCGCAGCAGCAGGAAATTGCCCGGCAGCGCACAGGCCACCGCCGCGCAGATGCCGATCAGCAGTGGCGTCAAGGACAGCGAAACGAATTCTTCACCGCTCATGTGCGCACCTCATGCGGTGGGCCGATCCGGCGGTCGATCTCGTCGATCTGATCGCGGGTCAGGACGGTTTCGATTTCGCGCAGGCCGTCATATTGCGCCGCTGCGGCTTCGTGCGTCTGATCCGCGCGCACAAGGCTCCAGCGCCTTTCGTCGCGCAACGCCTTGGCCGCCCGCGCCCGACCCGCATCGGTGGCCACGCCGTCGGCCCGCATCAGCCCGGACCGGCGCAACAGACGCCGGGTATAGGGTTCATAGACTTCCTGCCCCTGCGCCAAAGCCAAAAGGCCCTGCCGGATATGGACGCGGCGCTGAAACCGCCGGTGACGCAGCACCGCGGCCAAGACGCCGCGCACCGGCGCCAGCAACAGCGATAGCGCAAAAAGCGCAAAGCTGATCAGCACGATGATCGGGCCGGTCGGAAGGTTCGGGGCCGAGGCGGATACGGCCGCGCCCAGATACCCCGCCAGCCCCCCGGCGAGCCCCGACAGCAGCACCACCCGATCCGCCCGGTCCGACCAGAACCGCGCCGTAACCGGCGGGATGATCAGAAGGGCCACGACCAGGATCAGGCCGACGATCTTCAAGCCGATCACCGTGACCGCCATCACCAGGCCCATCATCGCCAGGTCAACGCGATGCACCGGCACCCCCGCGGCTGCTGCGTATTCGGCGTCGAAGGCCACCATCAGCATCGGGCGACGCAGGATCATGACCAGCAGCACGGTCGCCGCCCCGCCCACCGCGATGATCAGCGCGTCGGCAAACAGCATCCCCGCGGTCGAGCCCAGCAGGAACCCCTCAAGCCCCGCCTGACGGCCAACGCCCATCGTCTGGATCACCGTCAGCAGCACTACGCCGAACCCGAAGAACACCGACAGAACGGCCCCGATCGCCGCATCCTCGGCCAACCGGGTGCGCCGGGTCAGGCCGTTGATGCACAACAGCCCCACCCAAGCCGACAGCGCCGAGCCCGCCAGCAGGCCGGGCAGGTTGCGCCCCTCGCCGCCCAGCGCCACCATGACCATGAAGGCGATGCAGACGCCCGGCAAGGTCGCATGGCTGATCGCATCGCTGACCAGCGCCCGTTTGCGCAGAAACAGGAAGGTACCGGTCACCCCGGCGGCAAACCCCAGAAGCGTCGCCCCGATGGCGACCAAAGTGGCGTTGTACCCCAGCTGCAGGGTCAGCGCGTCCCACAGCATGGCCTAGCCCAGCGCCCCGGCGATCTGGTCGATCTGCGCCGTGGCCAGACGCCCGCCATAGGTCGCCTGCAGGGTCTCGGCGGTAAAGGCCTCGGCCACGGGGCCTTCGGCGATCTTGCGCGTGTTGATCAAGAACACATGGTCGAAATAATCGGTGACGGTGGCCAGATCATGATGCACGGCGACAACCGTCTTGCCGGCCTGTTTCAACCCCTTCAGAACGCTGATGATGGCCTTTTCGGTGGCGGCATCGACGCCGGCAAAGGGTTCGTCCAGCAGGTACAGGTCGGCCTCCTGCGCCAGCGCGCGCGCCAGAAAGACACGCTGCTGCTGACCGCCCGACAACTGGCCGATTTGCCGGTCGGCGAATTCATGCATCCCAACCCGATGCAGACAGTCCATCGCGCGGGCCATGTGCCGCATGCGCACCCGGCCCAGCAGACCCAGCTCGCGCGACATGCCCATCAGGACCACGTCGATCACGCGGGTGGGGAAATCCCAATCGACGCTGGCGCGCTGCGGCACATAGGCGATGCGGGCGCGCTGTTTCTCAAGCGGCCTGCCAAAGACGGTGACCTGCCCGGATACCGGCCGGACGATGCCCAGCGCGGCCTTCAGCAGGGTGGACTTGCCCGCGCCATTCGGGCCGATGATCGCGGTCATCGACCCCGGTTGAACGGTGATGTCCACGGAAAACACGGCCGGTTTCTGGTTGTAGGACACGGTCAGCCCGCGAATGGCCAGCGGGCTGGCCTGAACCGACGGATCGGTCGGGCGGGTGCCCTGTTTCGCGGCAAGCTCAACCATGTCAGGACCCCGCCGCCAGCTTGCCGTCCATGCCGCGCGCGGGCACATCGGCGCCCAGCCCGCGGGCGATGACGGTGAAGTTGTGATCGAGCATGCCGACATAGGTGCCCTCGTAGGTGCCCGGCGCGCCCATCGCGTCCGAGAACAGCTCGCCGCCCACGGCAACGGTGTGCCCCTTGGCCGCCGCCCCCTCGATCAGCGCCCGAACCGACCGGTCGGACACCGAGCTTTCGACGAACACCGCCGACACCTGCCGTTCGACCAGCATGTCGACCAGTTCTCCGATCCGGTTGAGCCCGGCCTCGGACTGAGTGGAGATGCCCTGAATGCCGGTCACCTCGAACCCGTATTCCGCACCGAAATAGCCAAAGGCGTCATGGGCGGTGACCAGCACCCGCTTGTCCGCGGGGATCTGCGCCAGAACCTGTTGGCCATAGGCATGCAGGCGGTCGATCCGGTCCAGAAACGCCTGGGTGTTCGCGGCGAACAGGTCGGCAGCCTCGGGGCGCGCCTCGGTCAGGGCCTGCTGCACCTCGATCACGACGTCGCGCCACAGGACCGGGCTCATCCACAGATGCGGGTCGTACTTGTCGGCATAATCGTCATGAGCGCGCAGTTTCGACTTGTCGACCCCCTCTGCCACGGCCACCACCGGGCGCTTGCGGCCGAGATCGTGAAAGAAATCTTCCATCTGCGCCTCGAGATACAGGCCATGCCACAGAACCAGGTCGGCGCGGGTCATGGCGACGATGTCGCTGCGGGTCTGACGATAGGCATGGGGGTCCACGCCGGGGCCCATCAACGATTTCACCTCGACCTGGTCGCCCCCGATCTGACGCACCGCGTCGGCGATCATGCCGGTCGTGGCCACCACCTTCAGCGGCGCCCCGGCCAATCCGGCAACCGGAAGCGTGGCAGCAACGGCAAGCGCGGCAAGAAACTGACGGCGAATCATTTTTGACCTCGGGTTGGGTTCATGTTGACCCCAAATATGAGAACCATTCGCAACTAAGTCAATGCAATTGCGAATTACTCGCAAGAAAACGCCTATTTTGTCCATTTGGTCAAAAACCTGATGCCCGCAGCACGCGACACCTTTCCTTCGCCGGCCTGCCGTGCGATTTTGGCGCAAACCTCCCAAAGGACGTGACAATGGATACGCAGAGCTCAGAAAGCCCCGTGCGCACCGCGCATCTGCCGCAAGTGACCGAGCCCCGAAACCCCGGCATGGAACTGGACCTGGACTGGGTACGCGCCGTGCAGGCCAACACCTCGGCCATCGAGCGCCGCGCCGCGACCCTGCCTGGGCGCCGGTCGGTCAAGAAAGAATACCAAGCCGCCTGGCTGCTGAAGGCGATCACCATGATCGACCTGACCACCCTTTCGGGCGATGACACCGAGGGCCGCGTTCGCCGCCTATGCGCCAAGGCCCGCCAGCCCGTGTCACCCGCCCTGCTGAGGGCGCTGGACATGCCGCCGATCACCACCGGCGCGGTCTGTGTCTATCACGACATGATTGAAACGGCGGTGGATGCGCTGACAGGCACCGGCATTCCGGTCGCGGCCGTGTCCACCGGCTTTCCGGCGGGTCTGTCGCCCTTTCACCTGCGCGTGGCCGAGATCGAGGAAAGCGTGAAGGCCGGGGCCGAGGAGATCGACATCGTGATCTCGCGCCGCCATGTGCTGCAGGGCGACTGGCAGGCGCTGTATGACGAGATGAAGGCGTTCCGCGCAGCCTGCGGCGAGGCGCATGTCAAAGCGATCCTCGCCACCGGCGAGCTGGGCAGCCTGCGCAACGTGGCGCGCGCCTCGCTGGTCTGCATGATGGCGGGGGCAGATTTCATCAAGACCTCGACCGGCAAGGAAAGCGTCAACGCCACCCTGCCCGTGTCGCTAGTGATGATCCGCGCGATCCGTGACTATTACGACCGCACCGGCCATCGCGTGGGTTACAAGCCCGCAGGCGGGATTTCCAAGGCCAAGGACGCGCTGGTCTACCTGTCGCTGATCAAGGACGAGCTGGGCGACCGCTGGCTGCAACCCGACCTGTTCCGCTTTGGCGCATCGTCCCTGCTGGGCGATATCGAGCGGCAGTTGGAACATTTCGTCACCGGGGCATACTCGGCCGGTTACCGGCACCCGATGGGCTGAGGACAGGAACAATGACAGTCAAAGAGATTTTCGAGACCATGGAATACGGACCCGCCCCGGAAAGTGCCGCCGAAGCCCTGGCATGGCTGGTCGATCAGGGCGACAAGTTCGGCCATTTCATCGACGGCGCCTTCACCAAGCCCGGCCAAGGGTTTGAAAGCCGCAACCCGGCCACGGGCGAGGTTCTGGCGACCCTAGCCCAAGCCACCCGGGCCGATGTGGACGCCGCCGTGGCCGCCGCGCGAAAGGCGCAACCCAAATGGGAAAAGCTGGGCGGCCCGGCCCGCGCCCGCTACCTCTATGCCATCGCGCGGCTGATCCAGAAACACGCCCGCCTGTTCGCAGTGCTCGAGACGCTGGACAACGGCAAGCCGATCCGGGAATCGCGCGACATCGACATTCCGCTGGTACGGCGGCATTTCTACTATCACGCAGGCATGGCCCAGCTGATGGAAGCCGAGCTGCCCGACGCGCAGGCGCTGGGGGTCTGCGGCCAGATCATTCCGTGGAACTTCCCGCTGCTGATGCTGGCGTGGAAGGTGGCCCCGGCGCTGGCCATGGGCAACACGGTTGTTCTGAAGCCGGCCGAATACACCTCGCTGACGGCGCTGCTGTTTGCTGATATCTGCATGCAGGCCGGTCTGCCCAAGGGCGCGGTCAACATCGTCACCGGCGACGGCACGGTGGGCGAGATGATCGTGGCCTCGGACGTGGACAAGATCGCCTTTACCGGCTCGACCGAAGTGGGCCGCCGCATCCGCGAAGCCACCGCCGGGTCGGGCAAGTCCCTGACGCTCGAGCTGGGCGGCAAGTCGCCCTACATCGTCTTTGACGATGCCGACATCGATTCAGCCATCGAAGGTTTGGTCGATGCGATCTGGTTCAACCAGGGCCAGGTCTGTTGCGCGGGCTCGCGCCTGCTGGTGCAGGAGGGCATTGCCGACCGCTTCTACAACAAGCTGCGCGCCCGCATGGACAAGCTGCGCATCGGCAACCCGCTGGACAAATGCATCGACGTGGGCGCGGTGGTGGACCCGGTACAGCTGCAGACCATCAAGTCGATGGTCGAGGGCAACGCGGTGGGCCAGGTTTACCAACCCGCCTGCGAGTTGCCGTCGAATGGCTGCTACTACCCGCCGACGCTGATCACCGGACTCGAGACCTCGGACCCGCTGATGCAGGAGGAGATATTCGGCCCGGTTCTGGTCTCGTCGACCTTCCGCACCCCGGCCGAGGCGGTCGAACTGGCCAACAACACCCGTTACGGGCTGGCCGCAACGGTCTGGACCGAGAACGTCAACCTTGCGCTGGACATCGCGCCCAAGCTGGTCGCGGGCGTGGTCTGGGTCAATGCCACCAACCTGTTCGACGCGGCCGCGGGCTTTGGCGGCGTGCGCGAAAGTGGCTTTGGCCGTGAAGGTGGTTGGGAAGGGCTGGCCGCCTATACCAAGCCCAAGGGCAAAACCAAGCCGCTGGCCAAGATCGAACCTATCGTGGGCGAAGGTGGCCCGGTCGATCCGATCGACCGCACCGCCAAACTGTATGTCGGCGGCAAGCAGGCGCGGCCCGATGGCGGCTATTCCCGCGCGGTCTGGGGCAAGGCGGGGCTGTTGGGCCATGTAGGTCTGGCCAACCGCAAGGACGTGCGCAACGCGGTCGAGGCCGCGGCGGGGGCGGCGGGCTGGTCGAAAACCACCGGCCATCTACGGGCGCAGATCCTGTATTACATCGGCGAGAACCTCTCGGCCCGCGCCGAGGAGTTCGCGCATCGCATCGACGCGATGACCGGCCGCAAGGACGGTGCGAAAGAGGTCGACGCCGCGATCCAGCGCCTGTTCACCGCCGCCGCCTGGGCCGACAAGTATGACGGCCAGGTGCATGGCGTTCCGATCCGCGGCGTGGCGATTGCGATGAAGGAACCGGTTGGCGTGATCGGCACGCTTTGCGCTGACGAGGCGCCGCTGCTGGGTCTGGTCTCGGCCATGGCCCCGGCGATCGCGATGGGCAACCGGGTGGTTCTGGTGGCGTCCGAGCCCTATCCGCTGGCTGCCACCGATTTCTATCAGGTGCTGGACACCTCGGACGTGCCCGCCGGCGTGGTGAACATCCTGACCGGTAGCCACGAGGAACTGGCCAAACCGCTGGCCTCGCATCTGAACGTGGATGCGGTCTGGTCCTTCTCGTCGTCGAACCTGTCGGCACAGATCGAGAAAGCCTCGGCCGGGAACCTCAAGCGGACCTGGGTGAATAACGCGACGGCATTTGACTGGAGCGTGGACCACACCCGCCGCTTCCTGCAGGCTGCGACCGAGATCAAGAACATCTGGGTGCCCTACGGCGAGTAGGGCTCCCGCATCAGGGGGAGGCTCTGCATGGACTTCGCAGGAAAGACGGTCATCGTCATCGGTGGCACCAGCGGTATCAACCGGGGCATCGCCGAGGCCTTCGCGGCCTCGGGCGCGAAACTGGCCGTGGCCAGCCGCTCGCAGGAGAAGGTGGACGACACCATCGCCGCGCTGAAGACGGCGGGCGCGGCCGAGGCGATCGGCGCGGCCTTTGACGTGCGTGATGCTGAGGCGGTCGCCGAGGGGCTGAAACAGTTCCACGCGGCGCTCGGTGATTTCGACGTTCTGGTTTCCGGGGCGGCGGGCAACTTCCCGGCGCTTATGGCGGAAATGTCGGTCAACGCCTTCCGCACCGTGGTCGAGATCGACCTGATGGGCACCGTGCATGTTCTGAAAGGCGCCTATCCCTATCTGAAACGGCCCGGCGGCAACATCATCAACATCTCGGCCCCGCAATCCTACCTGCCCTACGAGGGCCAGGCCCATGTCTGCGCGGCCAAGGCGGGGGTCGATCAGATCACCCGCACCCTGTCGATGGAATGGGGCGTGGAAGGCATCCGGGTGAACTCGGTGGTGCCGGGTTTCATCGAGGGCACCGAGGGCGCCAAGCGTCTGGCCCCCACACCCGACGCGGGCAAGCAGTTGCTTCAGGACGTGCCTCTGGGCCGCTGGGGCACGCCGCAGGACGTGGCCAATGCCTGCCTGTTTCTGGCTTCGGACATGGCCAGCTATATCAGCGGGACGGTTCTGGCCGTGGACGGGGCGCTGTATCAGCGCGGCTCGGGCCGGTTCGGCCAGATGATGGGGCAGATGCTGCGCGACATGGCCGGCAACAAGGGCTGAGCACCGCTCAGCCCCGCACCTCAGTTCGTTGTCTCGAGCCCCTCGGGTTTGCCCACCACCACGAAATGCAGCCCGTCGGGGTCCAGCAGCTCGGCCGCGACGCGGTTCACCTCGTCCAGCGTCACCGCGTTCACTTTGTCGTTGCGGGTGGCGATGTAGTCGATCGGCAGGCCTTCCATCTGCATCCCCACCATGATCCCCGCGATCCGGGCATTGCCGTCGAAGCGCAGGGGATAGGCACCGGTCAGATAGGTCTTGGCGTCATCCAGCTCTTTCTGCGTCACGCCTTCGGTCGCGGCGCGGCGCCATTCGTCACGGATCACCGTGATCGCCTGCGCGATCCGATCATTGGCCGAGGACACCGACCCCAGATAGACCGAGGCCAGATCCTTGGGCACCAGATAGGTCCCAACGCCATAGGTCAGGCCGCGCTTCTCGCGCACTTCCTGCATCAGACGGCTTTCGAAACCGCCGCCGCCGAGGATGTGGTTCAGGATGTAGGCCGCGAAGAAATCCGGGTCGTCGCGGTCGATGCCCTTCTGACCGAACAGCGCCACCGATTGCGGCGTGTCGAATTCGACCACCGTGACGCCGCCGGGGATGTTCACCTGCGCCTTTCCGGGGATCGGCTTGCCCGTCTCGGGCAGATCGGCGAGCAGATGGTCCAGCAGCGCGCCCAGTTCGTCGGGGGTGATGTCGCCCACGGCGCCCACATACAGCCGGTCCTTGGCAAAGACGCCCTTGTGGGCCGCCACGATGTCATCGCGGGTCAGGGCCGAAACGCTTTCGATCGTGCCCTTCCCGTCCGAGCCGTAAGGGTGATCGCCATAGGCCATCCGGGCAAAGGTCTGCCCCGCGATGGTGTTCGGGTCAGTCTGGTCGGACCGCAACCCCGACAGCACCTGCGCCCGCACCCGGTCGATCGCATCCTGATCGAACCGCGGCTGCTGGATCGTGGTGCGCAGCAAGTCCACCGCCTGATCGCGATTTTCGGTCAGGAACTGGGCCGAGATCGCCACGCTGTCATCCGACGCGTCATAGCCGAAGGAGGCCGCCAGCGACTCCAGCGCCCGCGCATAGCTGCGCGCATCCATGTCGCCTGCGCCTTCCTCCAGCAGGCCACTCATCAGGTAGACCGCGCCGCGCTTTTCGGGATCGTCCAGCGAGGTGCCCCCGCGGAACCGCAGTTCCAGCGCGGTGAAGGGGATCGAGTGATCCTCGACCAGCCAGGCCCGGATGCCGCCAGGCGAGGTGACCTCTTGAATCTTGATTTCGGCCCAGGCGGGCAGCGCGAACAGCAGGGCAATCAGGGGGGCAAGGAAACGGATCATTGGGTTACCTCGTCATCACGCATCAGCCATCCGGTGACCGAAGCCTCGGGGCGCAGAACGTCGCGCGCGGCAGCGATGATGTCGTCGCCGGTGACGGCTTGCAGGATGTCGGGCCAGGCCTGCACGTCCTCGACCGTCAGACCGCTGGTCAGCGCCCGGCCATAGCGGTTGCCGATTCCGTCGACATTGTCGCGGGCATAGATCTGCGCGGCACGCAGTTGCAGCTTGATCCGGTCCAGATCCTCTTGCTTGACGCCCTCGGCGATGAAATCGGCCACCGCCTGATCCATCGCCTCTTCGGCCTGTTGCAGCGACACGCCCTGCGCAGGCACGACGATCAGGTCAAAGGTCGTGTCATCCAGCGACACCCCGCGATAGAACGCCCCGGCATAGACCGCCAATTGCTGCTCGAGCTGCAGCTTTTCGTTCAGGTAGGATGTGGTGCTACCGCCCAGCAGCTCGGCCAGCAAGTACAGCGCCGCGGCCTTCTCCTGCGCGCCGGCGTCGCGTTCGGGCGCCAAATAGCTGCGGTGGACATAAGGCTGCGACACCCGCGCATCCTTGAAGGTCAGCCGCCGCTCGGCGGTCTGAGGCGGCTCCTGCGAGCGGACCCGCTCGGGCAGGTCGGGGTTGGCCGGGATCACGCCGTAATAAGTCTCGGCAAGGGTCCTGACCTCGGCCGGGTCCACATCGCCGGTCACCACCAGGATCGCGTTGTTGGGCGCGTAATAAGTCTGGTAGAAGGACAGCGCGTCCTCCATGTCCAGTTCTTCCATCTCGTGCTTCCAGCCGATCACCGGAACGCCGTAGCGGTGGTTGAGGTACTGCGCCGCGCTCATCTGTTCACCGAACAGGGCGCGGGGGTTGTTCTCGGTGCGCTGGTTGCGCTCTTCCAGGATCACGTCGCGTTCGGTTGCGATGTCCTCCTGCGATAGCCTGAGGTTGCGCATCCGGTCGGCCTCCATCTTCATCATCAGGCCCAGCCGATCGGCGGCCACGCGCTGGAAATAGGCCGTATAGTCATACGAGGTGAAGGCATTGTCATTGCCGCCATTGGCCGCGACGGTGGCCGACAGCTCGCCGGGGGCCATGCTGTCGGTACCCTTGAACAGAAGATGTTCCAGGAAATGCGCCACACCGGATGACCCCACCGGCTCGTCCGCCGATCCGGCCCGGTACCAGACCATGTGCTGCACGACCGGAGCGCGGTGATCCTCGATCACCACCACGTCCATACCGTTATCCAAGGTAAAGGTGGTCACGGCCTCGTGCCCGGTTCCGGCCAGAACCGGGGCTGCGGCTGTCAGTGCGGCGCAAAACGCCAGGACCCGAACCATGGGGCATCCTCCGTCTGTGTCGTTGGTTTTCAAACTACGGTGGTGCCGGGCGGGATCAAGAGCGATGACGGAAAGTTAAGGATTATTCATCCGGCGGGAAGGACGGGGTTTCATATCCCTGTCGACGGAAAGCTTCGGCCTGCTGCCCGGCGTCGATCGACTCGCGCTTGTAGACCTGCGAGTAGCGGTCAACCTTGAACAGGCGCAGACGGGTCCAGCGCGCCTGGCGCGTGCGGAAGGCCTCGTCCTCGGCGGCCAGCGCCTGCCGGGTGTCGGGCGCCACGCCATAGCGGCTGGAAGCCGTGACCAGCGCCGCATCCGACGACGGGATGCCGCCCGCGGGCTTCAGCGCCGCCGCATTGCCGCCAAGCGCGGCCACCGCGTCACCTTTGGGGTTGGGATCGGTCAGGTTCTCGCCGCCCGGTGTGGGGGCGGGCAGAAAGGCATAATCCTTGGGCTGGGTCAGCGGCTTGACCGGCATCACCGAAAACTCGTCAGGCCCCGAGCCGGGCGCTTCGAGATGGCGCAGGCCGATATCGGAACATCCCGCGGCAAGGGCGGCGAGTGTCAGGGCAATGGTTGCGCGCGGCATCCGCATCTTGGTCTCCAGCCTGTTTCACGCGCTTTTATCGCATAACATTCGGCGCGTCACGAGGGCTTTTTGCCATCCAGCAGTATCAGCCCCAGCGCGCCGGCAAAGATGAACACGTCGGCCAGGTTGAACACATAGGGGTTGTTGATGCCGCAGCAGGACATGTTCAGGAAATCCAGAACATACCCGTACAGCACCCGGTCGACCACGTTGCCCAGCGCTCCGCCGATCAGCAAACCGCCGCAGATCACCATGCGGACGGGCTGCGCGCTGCGCCACAGCCAGATCGCCACGCCCGCGCAGACGGCCAGCGACACGGCCACCAGCGCCCAGCGTGCGGCTTCGGAATTGCCTTGAAACAGGCCGAAATTGATGCCGCGATTCTCGCCGTACCGAAAGGTCAGCAGCGGCGGCAGCACGTCGATACCGCCGGGCCGGTCGGCCACGCGCAACACGTGGACGACCAGATATTTGCTGAGCTGGTCGATCGCAAATGCGGCCAGCCCCGCCCAGAGCAGAACCCGGACCCGCATCAGTGACGGAAGTGCCGCATGCCGGTGAACACCATGGCCAGACCCGCCTCGTCGGCGGCGGCGATCACCTCGTCATCGCGCATCGACCCGCCCGGCTGGATCACGCAGGTTGCACCTGCGGCAGCAGCCTCCATCAGCCCGTCGGGGAAGGGGAAGAACGCGTCCGAGGCTACGGCCGAGCCGATGGTCAGCGGTTCGGGCAGGCCCAGGCTTTCGGCCATGCGCTCGGCCTTCTTGGCAGCGATCAGCGCCGAATCCACCCGGCTCATCTGACCGGCGCCGACGCCCACCGTGGCCTCGTTCTTGACGTAGACGATGGCGTTCGACTTGACGTGCTTAGCCACTTTCCAGGCAAACAGCAGATCGCGCATCTGCTCGGGCGTGGGGGCCAGCTTGGTTACGACCTTCAGGTCATCCATCTCGACATGGCCGTTGTCCTTGTCCTGCACCAGCAGCCCGCCGGCCACCTGGCGGAAGGCCAGCCCGCCCGCGCGTGGGTCGGGCAGCGCCTCGGTGGTCAGCAGGCGCAGGTTCTTCTTGGTGGCAAAGATCGCTTTGGCCTCGTCGGTGGCGCCGGGGGCGATCACGACCTCGGTGAAGATGCCGGTGATTTCGCGCGCGGTTTCCGCGTCCAGCGGCCGGTTCAGCGCGACGATCCCGCCAAAGGCCGAGGTCCGGTCGCAGTCGAAAGCGGCCTTGTATGCCTCGAGCAACGTCGCGCCCTTGGCCACGCCGCAGGGGTTCGCGTGCTTGATGATGGCGCATGCGGCACTGTCGCGCGGGTCGAACTCGGCCACCAATTCAAAGGCGGCGTCGGTATCGTTGATGTTGTTGTAGCTCAGCTCTTTGCCCTGATGCTGCACGGCGGTGGCGACGCCGGAACGGCCCGAGCCATCGACATAGAACGCCGCCTGCTGGTGGCTGTTCTCGCCATAGCGCAGGGGCTGTTTCAGCTCACCGGCGAACACGCGGCGCTTGGGGGTGTCGATCTGCAGTGCGTCGGCCAGCCAGCTGGACACTGCCGCGTCATAGGCTCCGGTGCGGGCATAGGCCTTCTGCGCCAGCCACTGGCGGAAGCCCAGCGACGTCTTGCCGTAGTTTTCCTCAAGCTGATCCAGCAGGGCCGAGTAGTCTTCGACATCGACCACCACGTTGACGAACGCGTGGTTCTTGGCCGCGGCGCGGATCATCGCCGGGCCGCCGATGTCGATGTTTTCGATGCATTCGTCGTAGCCTGCGCCCTTGGCCACCGTTTCCTCAAACGGGTAGAGGTTGACCACCAGTAGGTCGATCGGGCCGATGCCATGCTCCTGCATCGCCGCCACATGGGCGTCATTGTCGCGCAGCGCCAGCAGGCCACCATGCACCATAGGGTGCAGCGTCTTGACCCGGCCATCCATCATCTCGGGGAAACCTGTAACGTCGCTGACATCCTTGACCGCAAGCCCCGCATCGCGCAGCGCCTTGGCGGTGCCGCCGGTCGACAGCAGCTCGACCCCGCGGTCGGCCAGGGCCTTGCCCAGTTCGATCAATCCGGTCTTGTCGGAAACGGAAAGCAACGCGCGGCGCACGGGGTGAAGGTCGGTCATGGGTCCAAAGGTCCTTTTGGCTCAGTCGAAATCGGGCTCGT
The DNA here is from genome assembly GCF_059613165.1 of Ruegeria sp. BHSB172. Classification (NCBI taxonomy): domain Bacteria; kingdom Pseudomonadati; phylum Pseudomonadota; class Alphaproteobacteria; order Rhodobacterales; family Roseobacteraceae; genus Ruegeria; species Ruegeria sp. BHSB172. The sequence continues at coordinate 2,064 of NZ_JBXWRZ010000012.1, read as the reverse complement.
CCCGGTGCACGTCGCGCACGGCATAGGCTGTATCCTGCGCCTTGCTCAGCGTCCACCGGATGCGCGTCGCATACTCGATTGCGCGGCCGGATAGAACGATCTGTTTTGTCGCGCGGGGCTTCAGACGGCCTTTTTCCAGATAAACGCTTGGCTCAAGAGACAATTTTCCGGCGCCGTCATGGCGAAAAACCCAGATCTCGCCGCTTTTGAGCGCCATCGAAACCGCAGACCCCCCCAGATCCAGCGCGGCGTCCACGTCCGGATGCAGGTGAAACCGGATATCAAAACCGATCCCCGACAGCTTGGATGCGTCAACCGCCCGATCAAATTGGCGTTTTGCCTTGTCGGTGGCCGTCAGAAGGATGTCTTCACCGGTTACCTCCCGCCCGTCAAAGCGCAGCTCGATCGTACGGGCATGGGTAAGCCCGAACACCTTGGCGTACCCATCATGGCCCGCCATCACGCGCGCGCCTTCGAACGAATCTTCGAACTCCACCGGCACCTCGCTCGGGGCGTCCACCATTGCTTCGTTCGCGGTTCCCTTGGCCGGAGCAGCCAACCGGGCGCTGGAGTATCCATCCAGGCAAAGGGTCGAATGCGAAGGCGTGGCGCGCCCTGCCCGACGCCACTCCAACCCGAAGCTTTCGCCCGAACCGCAATTGACGATCAATGGCCGCCTCCCCGAGGTCAGTTCGAAAGCCAGTGTCGAGGCGTGCGCCATGTACGAGGCCGCCCCTTTGGCCGGGGGTGCTGCGTCGATGATCACCGTGGTGCGGGCGGCGGCCAGACGGGCATAGCCCATGGTCAGACCTTTGACGGGTTTGGGTTTGACCCCGCTTTGGGCAAGGGCCTGTTCCAACCGGCCTTCTACGCCGCGGCCACCGCCGTGAAACCGGGCCAGCCCGCCGTCGGCATGACGCAGGCTGCGCAGGGTCGGAGCAATCCGTTTGATTGCTGCCGTCTGAGCGGCGGGCGTGCCGCGCCCGACTTCGCTGAGCGCAGCGGATGTCCAGGCCAGCAGGGTAAAAACCTCAAGCAATTCCTCCGGATTCCGCGTGGGAATGCCGCCTTGGGTGTCGATCTGGGCCTCGCATTCCCGCGCCAGGGCCCGAACGGCCGGGTCCGAGATGTCTTCCATCCCCTCCAGCGCCAATCCTGCCTGAACCAAGCCTGCCAAAGCCTCGAAGCGCGGCAATCCCGGTGTCGCCGCGTGCCAGCGTTTGGACAGGAACCATGTCTGCTGTGACAGAGATCGGAAAAACAGGCGGCTGTGGGCCTCGTCCATACCGCGCAGCAGAAACAGCGCGTGATTGATCCAGCGGATCAGGCGGCGTCCGGTCAGGTCCGGGGCCCAACCCGGACCCTGCCCCTTGCCGTGGGTCTCGATCCAACCCCAGACCCAGCGTTGCGCCTTTTCCCGCGCCGCGGCATCACCCACTGCTGCCAGATCGTCCAGCCAGGCAAATCCATGCCGTTCATCCTCGAACGCAGCGTTGGGGGCTTGAACCTCCCACAGGCCGGTATCGCGGGCCTCGACCAGAAAACCGGCAAACAAGAGATTTCCGGCCACCAGCTGCCGCCCGCGCGCAAATGAACCGACGGTGCGCGGCTCGGGCTGACCGGCAAAGCCGCTGACGGGCTTGCGGCGCTGGCTGAGACGCGCATACAGACGGTTCTGAAACCGCACCCATCGGTTGGCCATGGTGTCCGAATTCGACATGACGTGTGTTGCTCTGCCCCTGCCGCTCTGCTGGCGTTTGAACCAACGATAGCCGGGCCGGTTCGTCAAGTCATCGAAAAGCGACCGGTCAGGCCGATTTGTTCAGGCAGGCGATGTAGAACCCATCCATGCCGCCCAGATCGGGCCAATAATCGGGACGCAGGCGCAACCCGCCTTCATCGGTCAGCCAGTCGGGCTGAACGCCGGGCACCTGCAGCGCGGCGCGGTCCACCTGCATGTCGGGATATTGCGGCAGAGCCTCTTCGATCTGCACTTCGCCTTCGTCGGGCAGCAGCGAGCAGGTGCAATAAACCAGCCGCCCGCCGGGTTTCAGCAGGGTCCAG